>CAYUYG010000241.1:0-3560 GCA_964449125.1 uncultured Coxiellaceae bacterium
TCTGTTGATGAGTAGCAACGGTTTGACCAATTAGCCATTTTTTAATATTTGCCAAATTGGCATTTAATGCATCTAAGCTGTCATAATTTTGTAAATGCTTAATTTCTCTGGTGCTTTTCATGGTTTTTCTCCAGTTTTGTTTAACTCATTATAAAAATGAATAATTTTAGGCTTCGCATTTGGTTCAATTCATTTCTTATTACAAGCATAAACCCTAGTCTTATATAAATAAAATATGATATATTTATATGATTAATCAATTAAACTGATAAAAAACATGCGAATTACTTTCAAGCAACTCAATTTATTTATTGCCCTTGTTCAACACAAAAATATGACGCATGCGGCAGAAGCGCTTTTTCTTTCCCAATCCGCAGCAAGCATGGCCTTGGCCGAGCTAGAATCGCAATTAAGAGAACCCTTATTCGATCGTTTAGGTAAAAAACTTATTTTGAATGCCAATGGAAAAAAATTACTCCCTAAAGCGATTGAAATTATTGATCGCGTTCAAGAAGTTGAAAATTTATTTACGAAAAATACGGCGGCTAATCTCACCGGACATCTTAAAATTGGCGCGAGTACGACCATCGGAAACTATCTTTTACCAACGATGATCAGTCAATTTATGAGCCGGCATCCTGAGGTCACTATTTCGCTTCGTGTCGCCAATAGTGAGAGTATTGTTAACGATTTAGAAACATTCACGATTGATATAGGATTTATTGAAGATAGCATTGAAGTTGCCGATATCGAATCGACTTTATTGGGAGAAGATCAACTCATTATTTTTTGTTCCCCAAAACATATCTTGGCAAATAAAACTAAAATAACGATAAAAGATTTAGAAAAAGCTGATTGGATTCTTCGCGAAAGTGGCTCCGGCACGCGTAATATTTTTGACAAAGTGATGAGTCAACATTTAGATTCTCTGCATGTCATCCTCGAGTTGAGTAGCACAGAAGCCATCAAACAATTTGTTAAACAAGGTGCGGGTATCAGCTGTTTATCTGAATTGGCTTTAATGACTGAATTACAATCAAAAGAATTAATAGCCCTACCTCTAAAAATCATTCAAGCTAAACGAAGTTTTTATAGAATTTTACATAAAAAGAAATATACAACTCAACTGGTCCGAACTTTTTTAGAGGAGTTCACTTAAGAAAAATACGTGAGCTTATAAACATTATTTTCAAAGCCCTTTATGCTGGCCGGGGCCCATGAACACCTATGGCGGCCAGCCTACATCAACAGTAGGCACTGGTTAGAACTTTCCCGACAATTATTTGGGCTGCATGGACGGATGCGGAGATGGTGCGTCTTCTTGTGGGTATTGCAGTGCTGAGAAATCCGGTGCAAAAAAACCGCGTGCAGAAATAATACGGGCTAACTCTTTTTCATAATTTCTTGAAGTATCAGGTGTAGTAGATACATCGCAATTATAAAAAATCACAGCGGAAGTATCTAAAGAGGGAAAAGAGCTTATAAGCTTATCTAGTGCACCTGGTTGCGTATCAACTCTAGCAGCCATAGTTTCTAATGTTTCAGTTTTTTCAAGATTGTTTTTGGAAGAAGAGCTTTCTGGTGTCAAGGCAACAGAATTTTGGGGCAGCATACACTCGAGTAATTGTTTCGCAGCAGGATAAGTCTCTAAAACTGGATTAGTAACGGCAGATGTTCTTGCTAGGATGGCATTATTAAAACCATTTTTAAAACTGAAGGTTTGTGAATTAAAGAAAGCAATATGGTTGAAGCAAGGCTTTGAATTATCAATAGCCGTAGCATATTTTACCCCCGCATAAAAATCGTCTACATCTCTACAGATACTAATCAAGGTATCGACGTAAGCATATCGATAAGCATTTTGATAGTCATACGAATATCGAGTATCCGCTGGCGTTGGTGTACGATGCATGCGAGCGTCAATACGACTCGTTTTCTCTCCTGCTAGCCTACCCGCCATCATATCATTAATTCGGCTCTGGTCCGCTGGAGAATAATACGATTGAAAAGTACCGACCTGTCTTTTACGACCAGATTGCATGATTTTTCCTCGATTTTTTTGAAACGATAGACAACTTAATTTTTATACATTTTTTTGGGTAAATTATAGGGGCATCATACCTATAGAAAGCAAAAAAATACACATATTAATATAGGCGCATAGCTACCAAACTCCTAGAAAGGAGTTTGGTGAAGAAAGAAAGGAAGATGTATCGCGGTCGAGGGTGAATTTTAGTAAATGAGTGTACTAATCACCGTTACTCTTTCAATTCCATTACCAAGACCTGAATAGGATGGGATGACATATTTTGATCAGAATGTAATTCACTAGGCACATCTTTAGATAATTAATAAGCCTTATTTTTCTTCAGCTCTAAGTAATGCACCTTACCCTTATCACTAGTAATATTTATTAATCCATCCCTAAACGCAACCACCACTCGATCATGTTCATGGCGATGCATTCTTAATATTTGATTAGCACTTGGATAAATGACCGTTTCCCATATGGAAATTTTGTCATTAGAAAATTGTGGCGTACGCGCTGTAGAGGGAGTCGCGCTTGAAATGTTACTCAGTAAAAAAAATAAGGAGAGAGCTAAAATTACCAAGCGAAATTGCATAAAAATTCACCTTTTAATATTGCCTACGCGCTAAGTCGGACGGAGCACCTACCACACGTATAGGATTTCAGTGCGACTAGAGTATCTCATAATGCATAATAAAACATCAAATATTGGATGCTATTGGTCAAAATATTTACAAGCTTGCTAAACAACTTCAACGCAGCAATAGAATCCCAAGAGTATTTCTTACTAAAATCTCAAATTAATATTTGCTTAATAACACACATAAAAATAAATACAATACACATGCAAACGAGGAGTGATAAGTGAATAGCAGAGAAATTCAAAATAGTGCAGAAAAATGTGCTGCTGAATCTACCTATGAAGATCTAATGAAACATATTAGTAAAAATAAAACGATTCCAGAAGCATTAAGTAAAATAACGCCACATGATCATGGAGTACAAGCCCTATTAAAAGCAATGACAGTAGGTGATTGGAAAAGCGCTGTTTTTGACGATGAAAATTGTGATATTTATTTATTGTTTTTGTTTAAAGAGAAGCTTATAGCTGGCTCACAGTTTTGCACGGTTTATTTTTATTTAATGATTCTCATGCAATTTACTCCCCGTCAACTGCTTGCAACCGATCATATTCAATATAAATCTTTACGACCAATTTCTGTCTTTACTTTAACTGATACCAACGGTGCCATGACAGACAAAGGTTTAGTTTTTATTGAATCTATAATAGCAAAATTGCAAAAGATTGGG
The DNA here is from genome assembly GCA_964449125.1 of uncultured Coxiellaceae bacterium. Taxonomy (GTDB): domain Bacteria; phylum Pseudomonadota; class Gammaproteobacteria; order DSM-16500; family DSM-16500; genus Aquicella. The sequence goes on from CAYUYG010000241.1 coordinate 3,341, forward strand.
GTCTTGGTTGATAGAGAAAGATTTAAATTGTTTATTAAAAAATTGCCCGCCACAGAAAAATGGATAATTGAAATACCCTATGCAACAAATCCATTCAATAAAGCAAGATTTAATTTTTTTGCTATGAATTTAATACCCGAAGAATTAATGGTAGAAATGGCTTAACATGAAAAATCATCTAATAGAAAGGAAAATGATTGTACTCACCTGTTAAATAACT
>CAYUYG010000242.1:0-3559 GCA_964449125.1 uncultured Coxiellaceae bacterium
CCATAGGAAAAAAATCGATAGTTTTTACCAGAAAAATTTACCGGGGAACCATGCGTTAAATGTCCGCCATGTGCAAGGCTCATGCCTAATACGGCATCACCGTGATTAACGAGTGCCATGTAGGCTGCAGCATTGGCTTGCGAACCTGAATGCGGTTGCACATTCGCATAATCCGCACCAAATAATTTTTTCGCACGCTCAATCGCCAAGTTTTCTGCAACATCCACAAATTCACAACCGCCGTAATAGCGTTTGCCCGGATACCCTTCCGCATATTTATTCGTTAAGACTGAACCTTGTGCAGCCAATACATTCGGACTTACATAATTTTCTGAAGCAATTAATTCAATGTGATCTTCCTGGCGCTGCTTTTCGTTTTTAATGGCAGTATCCAGGGCTGGATCAAATTCTTGTAATGGCATCGTTGGGAACATTGTCTCACCCCTTCAATTTTGAGTTAGCAAGCACGGTTTCGGCTTGTTTTGCACGGTGATTCTGCACCGCTTCGCGACATTCAGGGTATTTATTGCCGAGAATTTGCGCTGCCAAAATAGCAGCATTGATTGCTCCCGCTTTACCAACCGCAAGCGTTCCAACAGGAATGCCAGGCGGCATTTGCACGATGGACAGTAATGCATCCATCCCATTTACAAAGGTGGAAGAAGGAATCGGCACACCCAATACTGGATGTATCGTTTTGGACGCAATCACACCTGGCAGATGCGCTGCACCCCCAGCTGCTGCGATATACACTTCCACACCGCGCGCTTCAGCACTCTGCAAATATTCCAACAAAGCTTCTGGTGTGCGATGCGCGGATAAGGCACGTGCTTCGTGTGCAATACCCAAACTATCAAGTGTTTTGCTAGCTTCTTCCATTAATGCCCAGTCTGATTTGGAGCCCATCAGAATACTGACTAGAATATTTGTCATGCGATCCTCTCTGAATTAATGCCTAAAACAACGTTTTCCTGTAAACACCATCGCAATGCCGTGTTCATCACACGCCGCAATCACTTCCTCATCACGCACTGAACCACCGGGCTGTATAATCGCACGCACACCAGTTTTGGCAAGACGATCAATGCTATCACGGAATGGAAAGAATGCATCCGAAGCTAAAATACTGTCTTGAATGTGTTGACCCGCTTTACGCACGGCAATATCCACGGCATCAATCCGTGATACTTGCCCCGCACCAATACCGACGGTTGCTTGGTTTTTAGCAATCAAAATACCATTTGATTTAATATGTTTTAACACTTGCCAAGCAAAGAGCATCGTGTGCAAATCATCAGCGCTCGGTTGCGTACGTGTCACTGTTTTTAATTCATTTAATTGTAAATGCTGCGCATCTTTTTGCTGACGCAGCACCCCGCCGGTAATAAATTTTAATTCCCATTCCGCAGCCTCGTACGTTGGCATTTCCAGTACGCGTAAATTTGGTTTGCTGGCGAGAATAGCTAATGCTTCATCGGAATAAGCAGGCGCAAGCAATACTTCAACAAAAAATTGGGAAATGGCTGTCGCGACTGCTTTGGTGCACGGTCGATTAAGTGCAATAATGCCACCGAAGGCAGACTGCGGGTCAGCTTGATAAGCAAGCTGATAAGCTTCTTCAATACTGTCAGCACTCGCTGCACCACAGGGATTGGCGTGTTTGACAATCACACAAGCTGGCGCAGTAAATTCCTGCACGGTGTTCCATGCGGCTTCCGCATCCAGCATATTGTTAAACGACAATGCCTTACCCTGACGAATCACGGCAGACAACACACCGGTTTTTTCGGATTCTAACTGATAAGCACTTGCTTGCTGATGCGGATTTTCGCCATAGCGTAATTCCAGCACTTTATTGAGCTGTAAATTCAATGGTGTTGACGCATTATTAAAATAATCTCGCACCATGCTGTCGTACTGTGCAGTCAAGCTAAACACTTTACCTGCAAGTTGTTTACGTGTCGCCAATGAGAGGCCGTGTTGATCTCTTATTTCAGCCAACACCGTTGCATAATCCGCTGGATTGACAATCACACCCACCCAAGCAAAATTCTTTGCGGCAGCACGCACCATGGTCGGTCCACCGATATCGATGTATTCCACTGCTTTTTCACAGGGCGTATCCGCTTGGACCGCCGTGGCAAAGGGATAGAAATTAACCACAACTAAGTCTATCCAGCCAATTTGATGAGCGTCAGCTTCAGCCTGATGAACATCGCGGCGCCCCAGAATGCCGGCATGAATCTTAGGATGCAGCGTCTTTACACGGCCATCCATCATCTCAGGTAGCTGCGTAATGTCTTCAACTTGAAAGTGTTTAATTCCAGAATCTTTTAAAAGTTTGCTGGTTCCGCCGGTAGACACAATCTCCACTCCAGCTTGTATAAGACCTTGGGCAAATTCGACAAGACCGGTTTTATCGGAAACAGAAAGCAAGGCACGTCTAATCGTAATCGGATGGTTGTTCATTAATTACTCAGCGACAGATTAATAATTTTCGACTATTATAGCCGCTCACAAAAAATTAGAAAGAAACCCATGATCAAAAATGCAAATTGCCGGATTCTTGGCTTATTTACCTTCATTATTTTAAGCTGGGGATTGGCATGGCCCGTGAACAAAATCGGTTTGGCATACATGTCGCCCTTATGGTACACCGCTGCCCGCTTAATTATCGGCACTGTCACCATGATGGCCTTTGTCATTGCTATGAAAAAATTCACGCTGCCAAAACGTGAAGATTATCCACTCATTGTCATCATCGGGTTATTACAAATCAGCATCTACATTTTATTAGCCAATATTGGCCTCGCTTACCTACCCGCTGGACGCTCTTCTTTACTGGCCTATACCACGCCATTATGGGTCATGCCCGCTGCCACCTTATTTTTCTATGAAAAAACCGGTTGGCTTAAATGGTTGGGGTTTGGTTTAGGAATAGGCGGTTTGTTTCTACTACTCAGTCCTTGGGAAATGAATTGGTCTGATAAACATATTTTATTTGGCACAGCCATGCTGTTATTAGCTTCGCTTTGCTGGGCTATTTCTATGTTGTGTGTGCGTTACATGCAGTGGACTAAATCGCCGCTTGAATTAATTCCTTGGCAGCTTTTAGTCGGCACCATTCCTATTCTGGTGTATGCACTCATCAAAGAACCTTCAATTAGTGTGCACTGGACACCTGCACTCATCCTCTCGCTGCTTTACACCGGCATCCTAGTAACTGGCTTGTCTTATTGGAGTGGCGTCGTCGTAAATAAAGAATTACCCACCATTGTTGTGTCACTTGGCTTTCTCATTGTTCCTGTTTTTAGCATGATAATTTCTGCTATTTTTATGCATGAAACCATCAATCTCTCCACCGCTACCGCTATGATGCTTATTATTACCGGCTTGGTATGTGTCGTCGTTTAAGGTATTCATAAGATTTTACCGTTAAACTTGTCGACTCATTAAGTTTATGCAGTTTACAAAGCTTGCAATAAAATTATAAATGATTATCATTCCCATTTGTGGAGTGAGCTTAGGCATAAGTAAAAAAAAGGAAGTGACCCTATGT
>CAYUYG010000243.1:0-3555 GCA_964449125.1 uncultured Coxiellaceae bacterium
CATACTGGCACTCATCGAAGCACCTGCTGCTAAACCCATTATCTATGATGCAGTCAGCGCAAAGCGTATTTCGATCAAGACCATTTTAAAAAATGTGCGCACCTGGCTAGGTTTCTCGCCAGCAACAATGCTGTTTGTGCCGGCTTTCTTATTGCGAATCGGTGCTTTTTTCGGCAGCTTTATTCCTTATTCAACGTTGAATAAGGATGCTTACACGATGTTAATGCGAAGCAATATTACCTCTGAAAATGAAACTAAAAAATTTGCGGATGCCATCCATTTTAACCCTCGTAATTTTGAGGAAGGATTATTTAGCGAACACAGTGCCGTTCAGGATCGCTGGCATGCACGTTTATATTTTTTAAAGCCCTTACTTAAATTGAGCGTGGCAGGTATGTGGTTATTTAGTATGATTTGCAGTGCTTGGTTATATCCCCAGGCAGATTCTTATGCGCTGCTTGCCAAAACGGGGGCGCCTGCCAATTGGTTCCCGTTTTTACTCTACGGCGCGTGTGCATGGAATGCTTTTTTAGGCATAGCCACGTTTAGTAAACGTTATGTAAAATCCATTTACATCCTACAGGTTTTAACTATCCTTGCTTATACGTGTATTATTTCATTCGCCTTACCGATATTATGGACAGAACCATTTGGACCCGTCGTTAAAAATATTCCTATTATTTTTGCTATCTTAGTTTTATTTGCCATGGAACCTGATAAATGACTGTTTATTTATTAATAAAATTAATCCATATTCTAAGTTCAACCATTTTATTTGGTACAGGTATTGGTACTGCTGCTGTTATGTATTACGGCCACACCACACGAGACCCTGCCACGATTGCCGTCATCAATCGTTATGTCGTAATAGCTGATTGGCTTTTTACGGGCACCTCAGGCGTGCTGCAACCACTTACTGGCTTGTTTTTAGTGTATTTGGGTGGTTATGCATTTAGTAATTTTTGGGTATGGGGCTCCATCGTCGGTTATTTAATTGCCGCTTGCTGTTGGTTTCCAGTCGTCTATTTACAAATTCAATTACGTGATGTCGCATTAAGTGCAGCCAATACAAAATCTTCCTTACCAATAGAATATTATCGCTATTTTCGGATTTGGTTTTGGTTGGGATGGCCAGCGTTTTTAAGTTTGCTTGGGGTATTTTATTTAATGACAGCCAAACCTTTTTAATTGGTTCATCAATTAACGTGAAATTTACATCATTCTTCCTTATAACATCCCAAAAGTCAGTTAAAGCAACCTGATAAACCTTAGCTAATAGGTTGCACTGCTGTGGTATGGTCAAAATGAATCAAGCTATCAAATTGATAGGGTAAATGAGTGAAAAAATAATGACTGTCGCGTTCTGTGTCTGGACGATAGACCACTCCAATTGCGCGTTGCAAACGTGGGATATGTAAATAATGTTCCAATTCCGCGCTCCCTTGTAAATGCAAAATGAAATTTCGGTGTGGAATCTGGTGAAATAAATCTTCGTAGCTCCCCGCCAAGCCCGGATTAATGATTTTCGTTTCCGCTGGTTCATCCCAATCGGATGCAGCTGTTACAGTACCAGTATAAGTTGAAAAACCTATTATATACGTGCCTTCGTGCTGTTCTCTTATTAGTTGACCGAGATTAATTTCGCCTTTTTCGCCCATTTCAGTGGCACGAGCATCGCCAACATGAGAATTATGTGCCCATACCACAATTTTTGACGGTTGTTCAAACCTGGTTTGCAAATGATCGCTCAACATATTGAACGTTTCAGTCATGTGTTCATCACGAATATTCCAAGAATGAACCTGACCTTCAAACAGGGTGCGATAATAATGTTCTGCATTTTTGATTAATCGTGCATTTTGCATAGCATCAAAATAATCTTCGCTATTATTCAAATTATTCTTTCTGATATAGTCTGCCGCATGATGCTGTAGCTCGATGAATTGTGTCAATGCTTCCTGTACACACGCTTTTTTTCTACCGATGGAAGTTAAATAACCGTATTCCTGTGGATCAATTTTCATGTGATCAAAACACGCATAACGCTTGCGGGCAAGTTCAGCCGCGTTTTCATCGACTCTATCAAGATAATCAATAACAGCTTGCATTGATGAATATAAACTATATAAGTCCAGGCCATACAAACCAATTTTTTTAGCAGCAGGCAAGCTGGTATTATACTGCCTCAGCCATTGTAAAAATTCCGCAATGGCTGTGTTGCGCCACATCCAACTTGGAAATCGATCAAATCCAATTAATGCATTTGCAACTTCATCATCGCCCTCACCTTGCACATACAAATGCGCCTTATGCACAGCTGGCCAATCACCTTCAATTGCAATGGCTTGAAATTGTTTCCGGATAATTAATTGCTTGGTAATTTCTATTCGTGCCTGATAAAAATCCTGTGTACCATGCGAAGCTTCTCCAATTAATACGAAGCGTTTGTCGTTGATTTTTTCTAGCAAGGATACAAACTTATTTTCCTTACGGCTGACTGGTTCTGCTGCATCCGTTATAAGCTTAAGCAAATGTTCATAAGCATGGCCTGTCATGTGCGTACCTCTGCAGGAGACAAAAATGAAGTCAGATTAGAAGTAACTGGCTGATTTACCGGAATCCATATTCTTTTATCTAAAAAAGGAATGAATAAAGAAAAATCAGCAAATTGAAGAATATATTAGGTGATTTTGGGAATTCGAGCAATGCAAGATTAGCTTGTTTTCCTCATTAGTTTTAATACAAATCCATAGAATAAGACCACAATAAATTTAGTTTCAATAGGAAAAGTTTAAGTTTGAAAACTTGTTTTATTCGTGAAGTCAAACAAATTAGCTTTACATAACTCGGTACCAGATACTATTGTGCCTTTGGCAACAGATGTTTTAATTTCTTTTTTGGAACAAACGGTAGAAAAAAAGCCCTTGGTCTTCTTAAAGGTTAATCCTCTGTGCTTTAAAGTGTTCCCTAATTCGTTTTGTCTAACGATCAAAAAATGATAATTCTCTTGGTTAGCGATTTCTTTTAAAAGTGTAAAATTAACATCGTAAGTAATATCTACCCAAGCCGGTGATTCAAATATGTCGTGCACCCCTACGGCTTTGTTACACCTGCCATAAGTTCGAAAGCCCTTATTTCTAAGCGTGTAAGTATCAAAACCATAATCAATATTGACGAAACGAGTGGAATCAGCTTCGTCATTATCTTTTGCAATTTTAGTTAACCCCTGCATAAATTTCTTAAGTGAAGGCGTAATTAATCGATGATCACCAGGGCGCATTCCTTCTAGTAACGAAGAATGCTCTTGTACCACTGCTAAGAGTTGTGGATCATGCTCAATGGGAATGTGTACTAACTTAACCCCATAAAAATGTCTAATCGGTTGGTCGGTGGCGATATAATATTTTTGCAGATATTCAAATTGCGCTTGACCTAGATATAAGCATTCATCAGGCGATAATTCATCATGATTTATGAGTTTTAGACTCGTTAACCATGCAATATTTTGGTTGCTTTCCTCCATGAGCCATCCTAAATTCACTTCAGGGAAATATT
>CAYUYG010000244.1:0-3536 GCA_964449125.1 uncultured Coxiellaceae bacterium
GCATTCAAATTTTGTCGATGTTTATTAAGAGTCGTCAAAGGATTAGAGTGTGGCTTGTTATGAAAACGTTGATTCCAAAGTAGATCTGGAGGGGGACTTAGGTGTCCAGCTAGAACATTTTTCAAAACACTATTTGATGATGTCGGTATTGAGGTAGGAACTGCCGAAGTAGGCGGTACAGGCGGAGAATAGGGTGGTATTGCTCCGCTGCTAATACTCTCTACTGTATGCTCTAAAATGGCTAAAAATCCTGGCAGCTGGGTGGCAACCTTCTCATTTGGAAATACATTAGGTATTTTTTCATAAAGTCCACCGACAAAAGAGTTTGCGATTAATTCCTTAAATTCTTCAAATGTTTTGGTCCTTGTTTCAGTGGTTTCATCGGATGCCCCGTCTGAAATAGGTGACTTTGAACTGTCAGTTGGAGATGGCTCTTCCTCCCGATCACTTGGATGGTCGCTTTTTTGTTTGCCTTTTTCTTTCTTTAGAGAATTTTCCTTAACTTCAGCAGTTGTACTGACTGGTGCCACTTCACTTTCAGCAGTTGTACTGGCTGGTGCCACTTCACCTTCGCTTTCACCTTCAAATATGGTTCTTGTCGCAGTGGTTTCATCAGAGTGTTCAGCAATAGTTTCAGTTTTAGCAGTTGAATCCGATGCTAATGCTTCTTTTTCAAAAGACCGCATTTGATCTATCGCTGAAGAAAAAGAACTCAAATCGATATTTGGTTTATTAGCTAAGGTGGTTTCTAAATGCTTTAAAAGCCAAACGACAGTTTGATATTGGTATAATTTATTGGTTGGAATGGAGAGGTTTGATCCAAGAGAATGAATTATATGCAATAAAAATTTACACATAATTTCACAGCTAATTACAAGCTCGGGTTTTTGGTATTGCGCTTTTGCATTTAGAATTTTATCCTTTGCGGCATTTTTTTTTGTACTATGACTTGTCACAATGTCATTCAAAAAAAATTCGAGTGCTTCAAACTGTGAGTTTGTTAAAACCTTCATCTCGCGTGCTTTCATTATTGTTCTCTGCTGATTATATTTTATTAGTGATTCATTTTATTGCTACATACTTAAGCACATCTTAAGTAATTGTGCAAAAATAATTAAAATTTTGCCAAGTCTTAGATTTATATCAAGTTTTTGAATTTAATGATTTTTATTATATTTTTGATTTGAATACCATTATCAAAGCGGGCCCCCGCGCCACAGCACACAGCAGAACGTACACTATGTGATCGCTGAAGTGGGATGCAGGGCCGATTCTATTACAAAAAAGTGTGCCATTTTAACCAACGACACACCGGAATCCTTAAAATCACGTGTTCAGCAGCTTGAGGGCCAAGCGCTTGTTGCGACATTCAACTCATCGTGAAGTGTTCACTTGAGTGAGCTTCCTTGCTCTCGCGTTACAAACCTAGTAATAAACGCACTTGTGGTTTTTCTTCAGTGCGTCTTGTCTGGGTGTTATCACCAGTTAATTTCAAAGTACGCACTACTGCTTCTGCCTGGGTGGTCATAGTCTCTGTACCAATTCTTGCAGCAAAGAAGCTACAAACTAGGGTGCCTTCCGTTGTCTCGGTGATGTTCGCTTCAACAGTTGTGCGTAAGCGTCCAGTAGCAGCGGCTAATTTTTTGGCGGAACTGATTTTCCCCATACCGTATAAACCAAATTGACTGACTTGGGATGGTGTAGTGGTCTTCGGTGTAACTGCAGTCGATGGTGTAACGGCAATCGATTCGGGACGTAAGAAAAGGTTATTGTGAACCGTAACTTCTGGTTTTGGCATGACGGGTTGGGGTACAGCCTCATCTTCTTCCCAAGAGGACAAGGATGAACCTCCCTCAGCATAATCTGCGCCAGCATAATCTCCGCTAGCATAATTGTTTCCAGCACCATTTCCCGTAGTGTAATCTTGCTCAACTGTTTCACCTTTTTCCTTGTGTTTGGGGTCTACTGGTTGCTGTGCGCTTGCAACGAGTTTAGAGGTCTTTTTGGTTGAGATAAAACCAATATTATCGACCAGGGCTTGGAACGATGTTTCTAAGTCTGTGCCGGTGGCATATTTATCATCACCGAACCAACCTAATTTTCCATTACCTAAGAATACCGCAGCAATTAAAAAATCTTTGTGTGATAGCGTTTGTTGGTGCTTAGACAATTCTTCGGGTGCTTTTTTCAATGTGGGATAAATACGCTTAAAGCAAAAATCAGCAAAACGATCGGCATCTTCAGGATCCGTCATACTTTCCAATGCATTTTCAAATAAGGTTGCTAAATCAGTAATGGCTACACTGGCGACATTTTTCCACCACGCGCGGTGACCACCCACTTGACCAATACGATTGCTAATGACGCCGCCATCAGCAACTTGTTTCATGTTGTCTAGCTGCTGGCCTGCCTTGGTAATAACGCCACCCACGATGTCAGTGCCTGGAAATGGAATACTACCGACTAACTTGCCGAATAATTTAGAACCTTGCGCGATTTCTTGCTCTTGCAATTGAAAACGGCCGGTACTGATTACCATGTCAGCCATGACATTGCTTTCCAATTTGGCAGCAAGACGCGCTTTAAAGCGTTCGACATTATTCAATGCATGTCTTCGTTGTTGCTTGGCTTTGTCTACCTCTACAGCAGCATTGTCTGTCGCATCTGCTTTGATTAAGTCTAGTGTGTTGGTCTCGGCTGCCACTTTGACTGCGTGGAGGGCTTGCAATGTTTTGTAGGTGGGTGATGTTCCCAGATCCATCGAACTTAACATCATTAAGCTTGCTTGCAACTGCGCGGCAGTAAAATTTAAAGATAATTTGCTCGTTTGGGTTAAGTGCCAATTTACGACACCGCAACAAGCTTTTTGCACAGCCTCTTTGAATCTCTTATCCAAAACATGCTTTTCATCATTTGGTAAAACGGTGACGGCAGCTTCTGCCAAGCGCAAGAAATTCAGGTAATCGTCTTCGGTGCGCGCGTGCATCAAATGTTTCATTAAGTGAGCTAAAGCATCTTTTCTCTGTTCTCTGACACTTGTGCTGCTGAAAGTGATTTTTTCAAGTAATTTGTACGGCCAGCGGTCTGCGCGATCATTATAAATGGCGGCTACTGCTTCTTTGATGGTGTTATTAGAAAGGTAATTAAATTCATAGTATAAATCATATTTGCTAATGTCAGGACGTTGGGTCATTAATGCCGCGACATCTTGATCAACCGGTGCGTTGCTGAGCTTGTACCATAATCGTTGTACTGCTGTCGTAATCGTCGTCTTTAAATTGGAATTTCCGGTGATGATATTTTTAGGTCCCTGAAATCGATGAAATTTGTTACGAGCGACTTCAGTATGATTAACCGCCGTATTACACATATGTGCAAAGCCGCCTAAGGTGGCTATATCCATCGGTAATTCAGGCTCTGCGCCTTCTTCTACTGTTATTGCTATCCCACCTATCCCACCAAGCGCATACAGCAATTGTTCTGCAGTGTTAGTACGAGTGGATTTGCTGGTGCTTTTATTAGACGAACCTTTTGCC
>CAYUYG010000245.1:0-3529 GCA_964449125.1 uncultured Coxiellaceae bacterium
AGAACGGAATGAGAGGACAACATGAATCAGGTGCTGAATTTGAACTTCAAAAGAAACACTAATGTTGCATCACCCTCGTGCGTGGTGGGGTGGTTACAATGGCTGTTGCCATGTTATCGCTTAACACCCTGTCGGCAGCGGGTTATTATAATCATAAAAAGTTAGTACAACACCTCACAACATAAAGGGGTTTTCATGATTGTTAGTACCAATCTCCCTCAGTATACTCAAACTGAATTGACACGAAGGGAGATTGTTATCGTGCCTCACAAACAATTTACGGAAAAATTGAATTACTGTCTCGACACGATGGGCGCACCCATCCAGGCCCGCGAACGTGCTAGCATCTTAAGCAAATTACTGGACTTATCCAGACAGCAAGCATGGAGTTTATTAACTGGACAACAAACTCCCGCTCCCGATACCCTGCAAAAAATTGCTGCTGAATTTGAAGTAGATCTCAAATGGCTAGCTGGTGAATGATGCCGCGTATCAATTTCAACATGTTTTCTGCCGCTTGGCAGAAAACATCTGGCGCGAAACGCATCTTCTGGATAGGAATTGGTTTTTACTTATTAATTATCGTGCCCGTTTTGGTTTTACAAATCACCATCGATAGTATTTTTATTGATTTACTAAACAATCTAATCTTACTGCTGTTTAACGCAGGCTTACTCTACCTTGGCATTAAACGCGCGCAAAATTTAGCGATTCACTCTCAGGAAATTTTCTTTCCGCTTAAACCCGGTATCATTGTGCGCCTGATTGTCACTGCCCTTGTAAAATATATTATTACGCTACTGCCAATTATTTTATTTATTTTTATTATTGCTGCTTTTTTGCGGATTTTTCCTGGTAAGTCCAACAGCATTATCGATATTGCCAAACCTATCGGCTTTTTTATCGTCATCACCTCTCTCATTTATCTGCAAATACGCATGTGCTTAAGCACAGCCTTCATTCTCGACCGGCAAGCGGATTTCTGGTCAGCCATCCAACTGTCGTTTCAGGCCACAAAAAATCAAGTTTTGCTTCTGTTTCTGCTATTTTTACCCCTATTTTGCCTTCTTATCTTAAGTGCCATTCCCTTAGGCATCGGCCTTATCTGGAGCATTCCGCTCGCCTGCATTTTATATGGCATGATTTATAAAGAACTGGCACCCCCCATCGTTAAATCTACCCCACAAAAGCGCGTGTTTAACGCCTGAGGCATCTTTTTTGGACTCATGTTATACTCGATGAAATTAACTAGAGAAGGACCTTCTTATGGCAACTGGCACCGTTACTTCATTACCTGTCTGGGAAACCATGACCGCCGCCTGGGCAAAAGTCAGCGGCACAAAAAGTTCGATGTGGGGCGCAATTCTAGTGACGCTTCTCATTGGACTTGGCTTTGCTTTCTTGCAAAGCTTTTTGAGTCATATCAAGCCTGTCAGTCTTCTTCTCAGCATGATTGCTCAAATCATTCTCTTGATACTGCAAGCCGGACTCATTTACATCGGTATTCGTCGCGCTTTTGATTTACCTTTTTCTTATGATCTTGTTTTTCGCGGGTTTGATCTGAATATCGCATTACGCATCATCGGTGCTTATATCCTGCAAAGCATCATTCTCATGCTGCCGCTTATTTTAATTTTTATTTTTGGTTTTATCGCTGGTTATACACAAATGCACTGGATAGGCATGCTGGGCTCGATTATTGGTGGCATCATTATCGCTTATTTGATCGTGCGCTTATTACTCGTCATTCCTTTTGTCATTGATAAAGTTGTCGGCCCCTGGCAAGCCATCGTATTGTCTTTCAGAGCGACGCGTCATCATTTCTGGTCATTACTCGCCATCGTCATTCTGACTTGGATCTTTCTCCTCATTTGCGCCATTCCTTTCGGTATTGGTTTGATTTGGGGACTCCCCTTTGCTTTTATTCTAACGGGTATGATCTACAAAATATTATCTACCAATGTTCGCGCATAAGATCTGAAAGAGAAACGGCCCTTATCGGGCCGTTTTTTTTATGCCTGTTTTTCCCTGATTCGTATCTCCATCTCATGCAAGACATGTTTAAGTGCGCTAATCACCGTATCAATTTGCTCTTCCGTCACCACCAAAGGCGGTGCCAAACGAATGACCGTACCATGCGTGTCTTTAGTTAAAACGCCGTGCTGTAAAAGACGCAGACAAACATCATGCGCAGGAACAGAAGCGTCAATTTCCACACCAATCAATAAGCCCATGCCACGCACAGCTTTGATCAATGGTGAATGAATGCTTTTTAAATGCGCCTGGAAATACTCGCCTAATTTCTTCGCTCGCTCAACCAGCTTTTCTTCCACTAACACATTCAAAGCCGCCAAGCCGACTGCCGCAGCCAACGGATTGCCGCCAAAGGTGCTGCCATGATCACCGGGTGAAAACACATCCATCACATCACTGCGCGCTAAAAACATCGAAACAGGTAAAATACCGCCCCCCAATGCTTTGCCCAGCATCACTGCATCGGGCTGTACACCATCATGCTGACACGCCAAAAAAGCGCCAGTGCGACCAAGACCAGTTTGAATTTCATCACACATCAACAGCACATTATGTTTTTTACAAATTTCCGCGCACTTTTTTAAATAACCTGGCGGCGGAACAATAATGCCACCTTCACCTTGAATGGGCTCAACTAGAAAGGCAGCCGTATTAGGTGTAATCGCTTTTTCTAATGCTTCAGAGTCACCGTAAGGAATAATTCTAAATTCGGGTGGAAATGCACCAAAGCCAGCTTTGTATTGTGGTTCAGTGGACATACCGACAATCGTAATGGTGCGACCATGAAAATTACCTGAGCAGGCAATGATTTCTGCTTTATCACTCGGCACTTTTTTAACTGTGTACGCCCATTTTCGTGCAGCTTTCAATGCAGTTTCCACCGCTTCCGCACCGGTATTCATTGGTAAAGCACGTGAAAAGCCTGTTAACTCACACGCGCGTGCTAAAAACGAGCCCAGTTTATCGGTATAAAAAGCACGCGAAACAATATTCAATTGTTCAGCCTGGTCTTGCAGCACTTTAACTAATTTGGGATGACAATGACCGTGACTCACCGCTGAATACGCACTCATCATGTCAATATAACGTTTTCCATCTTTATCCCAGAGGTACACCCCCTCGCCGCGCGTTAACACCACCGGTAAAGGTGCGTAATTATGCGCCCCATATAAAAGTTCACGTTCAATAAATTTATCGTTTTCCATATGCTCGTCCATGCCAAAAGTTTGAGATAAGAAGAATGCAGGTTTCAGTCCCTCCAATTTCCCATAACGAAAAAAGAGGAAGAGGCGAAATGATTTTCGCAAATTTAGGAAAGATATTGTATCTATTTGAGAGGGAATTTCGAAAAAGCGCAGATAGCAAAAGTCAGCAAAGGAGTGTTTTCGCAGGATGTTCAAAAACCCATTTAACTAGTCTGGAGACCTCAACAGCATTTTAGGCTTACCTGTTAAAAGTAAAGGTCTTGCACACCATGCCGAAATCGTATCTCCGT
>CAYUYG010000246.1:0-3496 GCA_964449125.1 uncultured Coxiellaceae bacterium
AATGCAAAAGCTTACATGTGCAAGCAATAAAGCTTTAAAGCCGAGATGAATTTGAATGGTGGTAAAAAGGACCAGTAACGCGGCACCACTGACAATTTCAGGCGACAGAATCAATACAAATACCAGGCTATTTAAAAAATTACGTCCAAAAAAACGGTAACGATATAAAGTAACCGAAGTAAGCAAACCCATCCAGGTTGCGATAGTGGCAGCGAGTACACCAAGCAATAAAGAATGCCAAGTCGCAATCCAAAGATCGCCATCAGAAAATAATTCGTGGTACCACTTCCAGGTAAATCCCTGCCAAAGCATGGAGTACTGTGTATCGTTAAAGGAGTAAACGATCAGAACAATAATCGGTGCATAAAAAAATAAATAAACCAGCGATAAATACGATGCGGCTGGCAATGTCTTAAATGACTTCATAACCAATCCTGCTTTTTAGTGCCGCGCATTGCCCAAAGGTAAACCAGAACAAGCACCGCGAGTATAAGGGTTAGCATGACGCTAATTGCAGAGCCAAGCGGCCAGTTTTGCGCGATTAAAAATTGATTCTGAATCAGGTTGCCAAGGAGGATGGATTTCGCACCGCCCAAAATATCAGGAATGTAAAAGAGTGTCATTGCTGGTAGAAAGACCAAGATCGCACCGGCAATAATGCCTGGCATCGTCAGAGGAATAATGATTTTTCTGAAAATTGTGAAGCGGTTGGCTCCCAAATCACGAGCAGCATCGATTAAGCGGTGATCCAGTCGTTCTACATTCGTCATGATCGGCAAAATCATAAATGGCAGCAGATTATAAACGAGGCCAATGATGACCGCCGTGTTGGTAAATAACAAGGAAAGCGGCTGATGAATAATGCCCAGCGTCAACAGAAGCGTGTTAATCAGTCCTTTGGCTTTTAAAATGGCGATGAGGGCATAGCTGCGGATCAGCGAACTGGTCCAGAAAGGAATGATGACCAACATTAGCAGCAGGCTTTTCCAATTGCTTTGCATGCGCGCAATGATATAAGCGAAAGGATAACCCAGTATCAGGCAGAAAAATGTCGCTACCCCAGCCAGAATGAAAGATTTCTTGAAAATCTGCAGATAAACGAGATTATGCAGTTGCTGATAATTTTCAAAGGTTAACGGTAGTTGCGCAACACTGTTTTCATCGTGACTCATGAAGCTTGCGATCAGCATCAGACACAAGGGCAGCACGGCAAAAATGAATAACCACAGCCAAATGACGGTCAGTGAAAATTGTTTGAATCGGCTATCCTTCATCATGCGGTAAAATAACCTCCCAGCCTGGTGCCCAGCTTACCCAAACCTGCTCGCCTATTTTATATTCTAGGCGCTCATCATCTTCATCAAAGAATTCTGTTGCAGCAATCGTGGAATTATTTAATAAGCGAACAATGAGATCGACCGTGGTTCCTTTATAAATGACTTCTTCAACGGTGCCAGCGAACATTTCATTCGTATCATTCGAGCTGACTTCATGTTGGTTCCAGACGCGGACGTCTTCAGGACGAATCAGGATGTGGACTTTTTGACCAAGTTTTACTGGGCGGTTACTTTTAGTCGTTCTGGTTTTATTCAAGATACTAATGGTGATTTGCTTGTTGCCATTATCAGCCAATACTTCGCCTTCAAATATATTGGCTTCGCCAATAAATTTGCCGACATTAATATTGCTTGGATCTTCATAGACCTGGCGCGGAGTACCGATTTGTTCAATATTGCCTTCCTGCATGACGACCACACGATCCGACATGGATAGCGCTTCTTCCTGATCATGAGTAACAAAGACAAACGTGATGCCGAGTGTGCGTTGTAATTGCTTTAATTCAATTTGCATGGTTTTACGCAGGCGATAATCGAGCGAGCTAAGGGGCTCATCTAGCAATAATACGCGTGGACGATTGACGGCAGCACGAGCGATAGCGACACGTTGTTGCTGGCCACCGCTTAATTGCGCGGGTTTACGTTGCGCGTATTTTTCCAGCTTTACCATTTTGAGGACAGCTGCAACACGCGAGGCGATTTCATCCGCGGGTGTTTTTTGGCAGCGTAGACCGAAAGCGACATTGTCGAATACAGTCATGTGGGGAAATAAGGCATAGCTTTGGAAAACGGTATGCACGTGACGTTCAGTCGGCGGTAAGCCGCTAACATCTTTGCCATCGATGGCAATACTGCCTTTGCTGGGCTCTTCAAAGCCAGAAATAAGACGCAGTAATGTGGTTTTTCCGCAGCCCGATGGTCCTAACAAAGTCAGGAACTCACCTTCGTGTACATCGAGATTAATGTCATGCAAGATCACATGATCATGTATCGACTTGTAAACGCCGCGCAGCTCAACAACGTTCTTGGCCAACTCATCAATCCCCTATCGACAGTTATGTTTAATTGACAGTATACCTAAAAATGAAGGCCGGGAATTATGGGACTAATATGACGGAATGTCCAGATTTTTGCGAGAGGTTTTTCTCATTGCCCGGCCGTGTGGCTTGGGTTGAGTGCCGTGAACCCCAATGCGACAAAGCAAACTGGTTGAGCTTCACGCACAGTGCCTCAGCCCGACTCTTCCCCTGCGGCGGTTCAGGGGTGCGATGTACATTGCTTTTCAGGTCAAACGTGGCTATCTTATGCAGCAAATTCTAGCCTAACTCAGGGCCCATAAAGGTGATGACACAGCCAACACCCGATACTTTAGATTTTTCTCAGCTTTCCCGCGATGCCATAGCCGATGTTTTACAACGTTATAATTTAAATCTAACAATAGATGAAGCACTTACGATTCAAAATGCGCTCTTGAAGCGGCCCCCAACCATTGCTGAATGTGTCCTATGGTCGATTCAAGGTTCGGAACATTGCTCTTATAAAAGCAGTCGACCTCATCTGAAACAGTTTGTGACGGATGCGCCGCACGTCATTTTGGGGCCAAAAGAAGATGCAGGCATCGTGTCGGTCGCAACGGATCATCAGGGTTTACGTTACGGCATTGTCATGAGCCATGAATCACATAATCACCCTTCTCAAATCGTGCCTTATGAAGGCGCCGCAACCGGCGTTGGTGGCAATGTTCGTGATGTATGCTGTATGGGTGCGGAAGTGATTGCAGTGGCAGATAGTCTCCGGTTCGGCGATATCAATCGTTCGAAAACGCACTGGATTCAAGATGGTGTGGTGAGTGGGATCGCAGGTTACGGTAATCCACTGGGCATCCCCAATCTGGCGGGTGATGTTTATTATGATCCGGCTTATAACGAAAATTGTACCCGGGAACGAAAAAGACCGTTCCCATGTCAAAGGTGTACGCAGCCGCGAAGTCTCCTTCCTGATAGTCGTATCCAGTGCCGAACCCAGACCAAACCCTCCAGGTAAATCTCTGTAACCGAAATGCCAGCCAGGTCGTTTATGCGCCATAGTCCGCTGACCCGTCAACGCCGTAATTCATTTCTCGGCGACTGCTCCCAGTTGACAAGGTTACACTCCCCGAA
>CAYUYG010000247.1:0-3475 GCA_964449125.1 uncultured Coxiellaceae bacterium
GGCAGTATTTAAAAAAAAGAGTGCTGGCAGAACAAGCAAAAATCCATTTAGCAGTTTCATGTAAGCTCCTTTACGGTCGACTACTTCCATCCCGCATTATACCTGCAGGAGGGAAAGAGGGATAGGCTAAAACTAGCTCATTCAGTTGCATTATCAATACGCTCTTGATTATGATGCAGCCATTACAATCACAGGTCGTAGCCATGAACATTTTGTGCGTTATCCCTAGCCGCATCAGCTCTACCCGCTTACTGCGCAAGCCACTGTTGCCGATTCAAGGCAAACCCATGATTCAATGGACTTATGAAAATGCGCGCCGCTGCAAAATACTGTCCGAGGTGATAGTCGCAACCGATAGCGAAGAAATTGCAGAAGTGATCACCCGCATTGGCGGCAAAGTCGAAATGACCGATCCTGATTTACCAACGGGCTCAGAACGCGTTGCAGCCGTTGCCGAACATCATCCCAAAATGGACGTCATCATCAACCTGCAAGGCGATGAACCCTTTATCAAGCCTCATATGCTTGAACAACTGGTCGCCCCCTATCTGGCTGGCGAGTGCCCCGATATGACGACACTTGCTTATCCGCTGGAAAAGGATAAATACACATCGCCCGGCACAGTGAAGGTCATCACAGACTTACGCGGTGATGCGATTTATTTTTCGCGCGCACCCATTCCTTATTATCGAACCGAACAAACGGCGCCAGTTTTTAATCATATTGGTTTATATGCCTTTAGTCGGGATTTTTTACGTATCTATAAAAATTTGCCACAAACACCGCTTGAAAAAACCGAATCACTCGAACAATTACGCGCGCTTGAGCATGGTCATAAAATTCGCGTTTGCCTGACCGATGAAAAAACACTCGAAATCAATACACCTGAAGAGTATGAGCAAGCCCAGCACTTTGTTTATAGTTTATAATTGATGAATGAGACTCTACTTAATCATTTTTTTAACCCTGACCTTTCTGGGGCCGCTCAGTATTTTATTAAGCGGTATCATTGATTTTAAAGCAGATTACCAAACTGCCAATCGTGCCAGTGCGAAAATTGCGCCAGATCCTGCCAAAATAAAAGAAGCTGTCATTCAAGTCTATGCTGCGCGCACATTCAATTGGCGTGGCATATTTGCAGTACACACCTGGATTGCTATCAAACCCAAAGATGCAAAAGAATATACCACCTACCAAGTCATTGGCTGGCGCCTGTATCGTAAACTATCTGCGCTTGTCACCATGGAAGATGTACCGGATCGCCTCTGGTTTAACCAACGTCCGGATCTGATACTTGATGTGCGCGGTGATAAAGCGGAACAACTTATTCCCAAAATTAAAAAAGCAGTCGCTGCTTACCCGCGTCCAGATGATTACCATTACTGGCCAGGACCTAATAGCAATTCATTTACTGCCTACATTGGACGTGAAGTACCAGCATTACGATTGATGATGCCCAGTAATGCAGTGGGTAAAGATTATCTATTCGATCATTTCATTGCACGCACCCCGAGTGGAACGGGGTATCAATTCTCGATTGATGGATTTTTTGGTATCGCACTCGCCTTAAAAGAAGGCATGGAAATTAATATTCTAGGATTAGTATACGGCTTCAACCCGCTTACGCTCACACTCAAATTACCCGGCTTTGGTGATATTCATCCCTGGCCAACAAAATCAGCCAGTGCGGTAAAATAAGCATCCGGTACATCCGCTTCCATGGCATGGCTCGCGTTTTTAAAAACTTGCAATTGACTGTAAGGAATATGCGCGGCCATAAACTCGGATAATTCAACATCGGTTATCCAATCTCTTTTCCCTGCCAATATCAACGTCGGGCAAACGATGCGGCGCAATTGATGCTCGTAATCAAAATGCCAGAACTCATTGCGAAAACCCTCATTCAAAACGTCATAAGCAAATTGTTTAGCCTTTTGCGTAAGATCAAATACATTGGGTTGGGTAATGGCTTTCACGGAATACAGGCTATTCGTTAAACAAAAATAATGAAGCAATTCTTCGTTATTGGCGAAACTACCCGCCCATAATTTTTTTGCCACCTGAATTTGTTCCGGCGTACCCACACGCTGCAAGTTTTTTTTGGCCTTGTTTAAAAAACGATAAGAAGGCGCGCCTGCCGACAACACCAGTTTCTGTACCGCATGAGGATAACGCAAGGCATAACCCAAGGCGCACATGGCACCGTAAGATTTGCCTATCACCACAATTTTCTCAAGCGCAAGATGCTGACGAATTGCTTCCACATCATCAATGTAATTATTCATATTACAGGCCGATAAATCATTTCTACTGCTTTGACCACAACCACGCGGGTCATGAAACACCAACCCACTCACGCCCTGCAAACAGGCATATTTTTGATAGGCGCGTAAATCAGCACCCGGGCCGCCAGGCAGGATAAAGGCAACCTGTTTGGACTTAGCTAATTTGCCAGTTTGCGCCAATACATCGACATTCAGCTTCACGGTAGGGACATCAATGCGTTCAATGGTGATTTTCATAATCAGCCTCTTTCTATCCTTGCCATTGGTATACTCTCACAGTGATATTACGACGGGTAGCCTGCTTAGGTTTCGCCTTGAAAAATATATAGATTTATTTTCCACTTATAACAGTCGCCATCTTGCTAGGTTATGCGCATGATTTCAGGTAATATAAGCCCCCTTTGGGAACAACTTAGGTAACGTGTCGTGGCAGAACAATTACGCAATATTGCAATCATCGCCCATGTCGATCATGGCAAAACAACATTAGTTGATAAACTTTTACAACAAACCGCCAGCCTTTCGAAAAAATCTAATAATACCGAACGAATTATGGACAGCAATGACTTGGAACGCGAACGCGGCATCACCATTCTTGCTAAAAATACTGCCATTCGCTGGAACGATTTCCGAATCAATATCGTCGATACCCCCGGTCACGCTGACTTTGGTGGTGAAGTGGAACGTATCCTATCGATGGTCGACTCGGTTTTATTACTGGTCGATGCAGTAGACGGCCCTATGCCGCAAACCCGCTTTGTTACCCAAAAAGCATTTGCCAAAGGGTTGAATCCGATTGTTGTCATCAATAAAGTAGACCGTCCGGGCGCACGTCCTGATTGGGTAGTTGATCAGGTATTCGATTTATTTGTAAATCTGGGCGCAACCGATAAACAGTTGGATTTCCCCGTTGTGTATTCATCCGCTTTGCTTGGTTATGCAACGACTGATTTAGATCAACCCAGCACAGACATGGAACCGCTGTTTCAAACGATCGTTAGTCATGTGCCTGCACCGCAAGTTGACCTTAATGGTCCCTTCCAGATGCAAATCATTACCCTGGATTATTCCAGCTACGTGGGCATGATTGGTGTTGGTCGTATCTCACGCGGTCAAGTTAAAACCAATATGCCTGTTACTGTTATCAATCGTGAAGGCAAAACACGTCAAGGCCGTATTCTGCAAGTACT
>CAYUYG010000248.1:0-3471 GCA_964449125.1 uncultured Coxiellaceae bacterium
ATCTATGAAGGTCATTAAACCAATTAATCTTGCATAATTTTCACCAACGAGTGCGCGTTCGTGCGCGTAGCGAGGAACATAGGTCGTTTGCATAATACGAGCAGCTGTTAGTCCGTGGTCTTCTTTTTCTTCTTCTTGATCTATGTGGTCACGCTGGGTGGGTAAAAGAGCAGTTTTTAATAAAGCATTAACCTGCTTTAATAAAGCTTCCAAAACATAGGAGCTAGGATTTTTCAATGCAATGGCTAAAAAACAATCTTTATAATTATCTCCGCCAATCAATAGTCGCTCACTATTAATGCCAATTGTTGTAGCTAATCCTCCAACCGTATAATTAAATTCAGTTTCAAGATAAGGTAAAGCTAGACGCAATAAATTTTCGCTACTTTCTAGGTCGTTTAAATCAGCCGCACTTAAACTTTTTAATTCTGCAAGAATTTTAAGTGTAGTCGGATTAGAAGGCGATATTGCCCTAAGACTACTGGCTAAATATTGCATATATTGGGCTAATAATTCTCTGAATATACGAAGCATAGGAACATTATCGTTATCCCGAGCTATTGTTAATGGCGAAGGAAGGCTAGGACATGCTTCCTCGTAAACCACAGAGGTGCGGAGTAATATTTTTTCTCGATTTTTAACCCTAGAAACCTGGTTCCAATTAGTGAAAAATTCTCTTAAAAATTTTTCAAGATCGGGGTCTACCTGTTTGTTTTCAGCGATAGCGCATAGTATTGCACTGCCAATTTTATTAATCAGATGTTTGGCATCACTGGGATCAACGTTTGTTTTACTTTCTGTTAACAGATGATCGTAAATTCTTTTATAGACAGAAGCAGGTATTTTTAATTTGTCATTAACGTGTTTATAATTATGGCTTAATACTTGTAATAGTATCTCTAAGGCTTCTTTGTTGCCACTATTTACAACCATCATCAAACCTGTGACAAATGTACCTGCCCAGCTATTTTCATAGCCTGAATGTTTATTTCTAGATAGACATCGAAGTTGAACGCCAAACAGTTTGATCGCAAGCTTAGAACATTTAGATTCACGACAAATATCAGTAACGAATGCAAACTGATCGCGTAAGAATCTGTATTGCTCACCGTTTCCAATATCTACACCAGTATCACTTTTAAACCCATCTAATACGGAATGCATTGCTTCAATAATAATAAAAGCATATTTATCTTTGAGTTCAGAAAATATATTATTGAGTATTTTTTTTTCTTCAGAAGAAAGGTTTGAGGAATTTTTTATGGATTTATAATGCGTGATTAGTAGCGTTAAATAATATTTATTGTAAATTTCCCCAGTTTCATTTGAAGGTTTTTCACCACCGAAGATTGTGGAAATATAGTTATATGCAGCCGTTATATACTGAAATTTTAATTTATCCAGATCCGAACTATCATTGCTAACCTGAGTTTTTGGGCTCGGTAAACCATTTCGTGCCAACATTTTTTTTAATTTTTCATCCCTAACTGCGCCTTTACCACTGCCGCTTGCAGGAAGCGCTTTGGATTTAGCTTCTATCCTAGCTAATAGCTGATCGAGAGTTTTAAAATCTTGATGAGGAATAGGGGGTTGTGTGGCTGGTCTTTGCATGGAAATCTCTACCTCGAGTTATTTGACGAAATGTGCATTTAATAGCCATTAATTAGCTAAAGAATTAATTTTGGCTACTTTACAGTCCTTTCCATTAAAAAAGATTAAAAATAGCTTAAGTATAGAAATTAATAGAAGGACAATTTACGAGGAGGAATGAGTGCAAGCTAGAATAACGTAAATTATTATCAAATAGGTATACTTATCATTATTCAGTTGCCGCTTAATTTAAAGCCATATGAAATAAAATAACGACAATCTCAGCAAAGATTTTTGATTTATTCCTAGCCAATTGGCGTTTGTCGTCGTTTATTGTCATTTCAACGAATTAAAATAATCACACATTCAACTGCTGCCGCATCAAAACCGTGCCTTTATATAGTGAAGCCAGTTGAACATGCTAGATGTGAAAGGTCGCACGTGGAGAACTCGATTCTTCGAAATCATTATCTTCAGAGTCGCTTTCTGATGTTTTTTTAAACAGCATCTCCACCTCACCCAATGAGGCACGACGTGAGGAATGCAAATAACCTGCCAGTGCCTGAATAGCATGGGCAGGCGTTTTATGTGTAATAGACTCATCATCAGAATCATTAGCAGGATCACCATCACGCAAAAGAATATTCAGCGCATAATCACCATACGAGGGATTCTTATCATCGGTATTGCCAATAATTAAACTTCTATTTTGGATCTCAAGAGCATCCTCAATCTTTGCGATTTCTGCAGCTATTACATCACCGTTACCACCTGGTAAATTAAAATCTAAAATAATAGCGTCGTACGAGCCACCCGTTTTGGCAATTTGTGCTTGGACTGCCGCTTTAGCCTCTTCAAGATTTTTTGCAAAAGTCCTGGCGATGGGTCGCTCGTCTACTCCTTGCTCTTTTTCAAATTTTCTAATCATCCCTTCTATCTTTAGCTGTTGTGATCGCTGATCATCCACCACCAAAATAGATACTGGTATATTTGAATCTTCAGCAGTTGGGTCAGATGCAGATTGTATACGTATATAAGATTTTCTAGGATGTGGTGGGCTAGTCAAATAACGTGGAGAAATCATTTCAAGTGGGACCATGGGCTGATTCGGCGTGGTTGGCGAAGAAATAGAATTACGTGAATTCTGCGAGAAAAGTAATATCGGCATACTTTGAGATAATGTATTTTTTTGACGCTGCATGATTTGAGCTCCTCTTATATTTTATAATGTTAACCACATCATATTTTAAAAAACTTAAATAAATTATCCGTTGTAATCTATTTTTATGCGTGGGTTATTTACTAACGCTGTGGAATAAGACCATTGGTTATTGGTGATCTGGATACATGCAGTACATCTCGCTTCGTAAATATTTTAAATGGTAAATTGGGCGTAAATTACCATACTTATCCATCCATGTGAATGAGGATGTACACAAGCATTTCGCTGGGTTTTTTGCTTTTTAAATGCTTTAAAACCGCTACGCGGTGTGTAGCGAATTCCGGCTGTTCTTTATATTTGATAGTCTAAATAATTAAACAAAGCCCGCTCTCGCTTTGCCGTCGAGGCTATTTATTTTGTGACTGCCGCCCTTTAGGGATTCCTCTTAGTTCCTAAATAATCATAAAATATTGTATTATGTTGATCAAAAACCCAATACATCCTAGAATAGTTTCTTGCGGTAACTACCCGCAGCTCTTTAACTTAAATAAGGAACAAAGGAATGAATCAGATATTAAAACCATGGTATTTTTTTGGAATAATTTGCACAATCGCTTTAACTAACAACATTTCCTGGGCACAATCTGCGCCTATCTCAACAAATAATGCCTCGCAACTCGCCCAACAAAAACAAATCCATGATCTTGTCGGTACGATAA
>CAYUYG010000249.1:0-1720 GCA_964449125.1 uncultured Coxiellaceae bacterium
GGTGCAGATGCCGGTTCAAAATATGATAAAGCTAAAGCATTAGGCGTTGCTATTCTTGTCGAGGGTGAGTTTCAACAATTCCTGAAGAAATTAAAATAATATTCGATTTCTGAAGCCCATCTAAGATTTTGTTAAGCAAGAAAATATAAAATAATTCTAAGCTAGATAATCAAGGATGGTTCTATGTTCTCATATTTCTTTTCAGCTCAAACTCCTTTTGAAGATACCGAAAAGTTTGGTTCGTCAGCTTGGTTTGTTAATCAATTACGCCTCAAGTGCGATGAATTAAAAACTGCTTATGAAGCTAGTGAAGACAAAACCACGCTTGCGTGTCAAAAATATCTTATCCTTTCTCCGCTAGTAACAAATATTGAGAAAGAAATAAAAGAATTTAATCAGCTAAAAGCTTCAATTAATCCAATTGAGAATTTAAAAACTGAATTTGAGTTCACAAGCAAACTATTAATTCTTTGCATCCCAAAATTAAATGACCATTTTGATATATTAGCTAAACCAAGAGACAATAGACGAAAAAATGCAGACATGAGTCTACAGTTTTGTGGATTTAGTACGGTTTTGGGAACGATGATGGTCTTTACGCCCTCTCTTCCGGTTGCACTGTTATTGGGTTTGGGCGTTAGCGTGTCAGAAAGCGTTGTAAGATACTTAACGGGTACATCTGATCCATGCGCTCGTTCAGGCCAGTTGTTATTGGGTTTGGTAGGGCAACTTTTGCCACGCTGTGAGAGCCTGGATAAATTATACAAAGAAGCTTTGTTAGAGCAGGCTTTGCAAGCTTTTGGTTTGAAAACGATTCCTTCTGCTCAGGAAATTGCTTCGCTGTATCGTCGTAAATCTTTGCAATGCCACCCAGATCGCCATCCTGAGAAAAACGCGCAATTTATTGAATTAACCGCAGCGTATGAAACACTGAAGCAACACATAGAGCAAGAAGCAGAGCGAAATAATGCGCAAGCTGATATGCAAGTGAGGATATAGATGCAGTTTAAATTAAAGCCTCGTCGCGCAGTTTAGAAAATTGCAAGACGACTTTTAAGGCTGGGAGAGGATGGCTCAAGAAATAACCTTGTACCATATCGCAGTTTTGTTCAGCTAAGTATTGGACTTGCTCGGCAGTTTCAATGCCTTCCGCGACGACTTCAAGGCCTAGATTATGGGCGAGTGCAATAATGGCGCTGGTAATCGCCATATCATCCGGTTTATTAGGTATGCCTTTGGTAAAATACCGATCCACTTTAATTGTACTAATCGGAAATTTTTTCAAGTGACTAATGGATGTGTAACCGGTACCAAAATGGTCAATTGAAATTTGGACGCCAGTGCTTTTTAGATTAGTCAGAATCGATTCAGCGATAGAGGTATTTTCCATTAAAGTGCTTTCATTAATTTCCAATTCAAGATAACTTGGATCAAGTCCAGTTTCTTTTAAAATAGATGATATTATTTTTACAAAGTCAGGATCATGAAACTGTTTAGGAGAAACATTAACGGAAACTGTTAAATGTTCATAACCCTCATCTTGCCAAAACTTATTGGTGCGACAAGCTTCACGTAATATCCATTCGCCAATTTGCATAATGAGGCCCGTTTCTTCGGCAATGGGTATAAAACGGGCCGGATCAACAAGGCCGAGCGCGGGATGTTCCCAGCGAATCAATGCTTCCACGCCAGAAATATTACCTTCCTTTAAGTGGATTTT
>CAYUYG010000249.1:1730-3464 GCA_964449125.1 uncultured Coxiellaceae bacterium
ATTTTAGGTTGGTAATAAAGGATTAACTGGTTATTGTGCATGGCATTACGGAGCGACGATTCTAGTTGAATGTATTCACGCGCTTCAACGTCGACTTCTTGAGCATAGAATTGGTAATTACCTTTATTGCTGTGCTTAGCTTGATATAAAGCGTTGTAGACATTTTTTAGCGAATCTTCCAAAGACGTACTGTCATTCGGAAAAATGCTAATGCCCATGCTGGCATTAATAAATAAATCATGCGCATCAATTTTAATGGGTTCTGCAAGTACCTGCAATAACTTTTCGGCAACGGTACCAGCAAATTTGGCCTTGCCAATATCATTTAATAAAACGATAAATTCATCCCCCTCTAGTTTGGCTAGAATGTCTTCCGATCGGAGTGCGCGTGCAAAACGTTTTGCGACTTCTTTTAACACAAGTTGACTTTTAGCATGACCAAGTTGTTTGGTTATGTCAGTAAACCCATCAATATCAATTAATACAACGGCCAATATTTTTTTGTGACGCTTAGCATGACTAATGGCCTTACTGAGTATTTCACTAAAAAAATATCTATTCGGTAATTCGGTTAATGCATCTTTTGAATCGACGGAACTGGCATTTTTGCTTAATAACATTTTTTCAACATACGTGCGTTTTAAAATTTCTTTTTCAATCAGGGCGTCTTTATTTTCCATTTCATGAGTACTGGTTTGCATGTCATGTTCAAGTTTGTCGTGCGATGTTTTTATGGAATTGGCAAATTGATTAATGTTATTTGCGATCTCAGTAATTTCATCCTCGCCGCGAATGAGCATGCTTTTTTGTGAAGTTGATTTTTGAAAGCGTGTTAAATTTAATAAATTATTAATTCGATCGAGAACTTCCCAACGTATCAAAATAAAGTTAAGTGCAGCAAAAATAATGGCAGTTGCTGTAAAACCAAGCACATAACTGTGCTGCGCTTGAAAATAAGCAAGAAAAATAAATGGGATCCAAGTCAGACCGATGATAATTAAGGTTTTATATTTTAATTTCATCCATGTACTCCGCGTTGGCGTTTTTTATTTTTTTTCTGTTCTATTTTCATTCTGCGGATATGCACAAAAAATTGCAAGTTATACGCCAAATTATTCATCTTTATAATAATTTTTTTCTTCATTTTTTTTCATAGGTTGCGATAAAGGTGGCAAATATATATAGTTAAACTAACAAGGTGTGTTTTGTTCTCGACAACAGGCAGCTTATGTCTAAAAAGAGCACGTATCTTGGACAAGCAGAAAATTTCGAATACCAGACCAATGATTTTCAGGCATTGCTGCGCTATGTCAATCATTTGGCCAGCAATAAACTTGGCTATCCAGTTTCTCTCCTAACCTATCTTGGTGTCGTCAATAATCAAAGCCTCGGCATTTTACCGGGCAGTCTTGCTAATGTGTTATTGAATAACGTCGGGGATCCTTTTAAAGATTCGGAAACATCGCTGCTTGAAGTTAAAAAACACGAACGCGAAGTGATTACCATTTTAGAAAGATATTACGGTTCTCCTGAAAATTCTATACGCGGTTATGTTACGACAGGAGGAACCGAAGGTAATTTTGCTGGCTTATGGTGGTCAAAACGGTATTTGATTAACAAAGCACTTGATGAGTTAATTAAAATGGATGATGACATAAAATTACAGACCCGAGAAGAAAAAGAATTAACTGTGTCACTTACTAAAATTTCACTCAATGATTATGCTGCTCGCAT
>CAYUYG010000250.1:0-3456 GCA_964449125.1 uncultured Coxiellaceae bacterium
TGCATCGTGTTGTCTTTCATGAAATTACCAAAACGGCAGTGCAAGCGGCTCTGAATAATCCACGTGCGATTTCCATGGATCTCGTCAATGCACAGCAAGCACGTCGAGCTCTAGATTATCTGGTCGGATTTAATTTATCCCCATTATTGTGGAAAAAAATCCGTTATGGATTGTCTGCTGGCCGTGTACAAAGTCCGGCGTTGCGTATGATCGTAGAGCGTGAAGAGGAAATTGAGAAATTTGTTACTCAAGAATACTGGGATCTGGAAGCGGCATTGTCTGCTGCTAAAAAAGATTTTACTGCCAAACTGACAATGTATGAGAACGAGAAGCTTGAACAATTTTCCATTGTGAATAGCGAGCAGGCAGAAAAAATCAAAACTGCTTTGTTAAAGGCAGCAAAAAATAAACTCGATGTCATCAAGGTCGAGAAAAAGCAACGTAAGCGTAATCCAGCAGCGCCTTTTATTACGTCTACGATGCAGCAAGAAGCAGCACGTAAATTAGGTTTTCCTGTACAACGCGCGATGCGTATTGCACAGCAATTATATGAAGGTATTGAGCTGGATTCTGGTTCGACTGGTTTGATTACTTATATGCGTACTGACTCGGTTAATTTGGCGCAAGAAGCCATTAATGAGTTACGTGAATTAATTGTTTCGCGTTACGGTAAAAATAATTTGCCGGATGAAGCGCGTATTTATAAAACCAAAGCTAAGAATGCACAAGAAGCTCACGAAGCCATACGGCCAACGTTGGTGGAGCGTACACCTGAATCCGTTAAAGAATTTTTATCGCCTGAACAATTTAAATTGTACGATTTGATTTGGAAACGTACTGTTGCTTCGCAAATGATTTCAGCCACTATCGATACCTTGGTCATTGATATGATGGCAGGTAGTAAACAAAATCAGTTTCGTGCAACCGGCTCTGTCGTGACTGATCCGGGTTATATGCTAGTTTACCAAGAAGGTTCTGATGATAAACCTGAAGAGTTGGATGTAGAACATTTATTGCCCCAGCTTGAAGAAGGTGACAAGGTCGACTTAAGAGATCTCACTTGTCGACAACATTTTACTGAACCACCACCGCGTTATTCTGAAGCAACCCTGATTAAGGTGCTGGAAGACCATGGTATTGGCCGTCCTTCCACGTATGCAGCCATTGTTTCAACCTTGCAAACTCGTGAATACGTGATACTGGATAATAAGCGGTTTAAGCCGACCGATATTGGTCGAGTGGTGAATCGGTTTTTAACCCAATATTTTACCCGCTATGTTGATTATGGTTTTACCGCAGGATTGGAAGATGAGCTTGATGAAGTTTCGCGCGGTGAAAAAGAATGGGTGCCGTTATTGAAAGAATTTTGGGATCCCTTCAAAGGCCAAGTTGATACAATCTTGGATACGGTGAAGCGTAAAGACGTCACCCAGGAATTGCTTGATGAAAAATGTCCGGAATGTGGCAAGCCATTATCCATCCGTTTAGGCAAACGCGATCGTTTTATCGGCTGCACAGGTTATCCGGATTGCAGTTATACGCGAGCAATGGAAGAACAGCCCGGCGCACCTTCGCAAGATGCTGAATTAGTGGAGGGCAGAAAATGTCCGGATTGCGGCGATGATTTGAAAATCAAACATGGTCGATATGGCAAGTTTATTGGCTGTGGTAATTATCCGAAGTGTAAACACATTGAGTCACTTAACAAGCCTGCCGATACGGGCGTGGAATGTCCGGAATGTAAAGAGGGCAAAATCGTTAAACGTCAATCCCGCAAGGGTCGAGTGTTTTTTTCGTGTTCGCGTTATCCCGATTGCAAGTATGCGATTTGGAATGAACCGATCAATCAGGCTTGTCCAAAATGCGCATGGCCTATTTTGAGTGTAAAAAAAACCAAAAAGCGTGGTACGGAATTGGTTTGCGTGCGACAGACTTGCGGCTATGTCGAGCAAGTGCCAGACGAAGAGCCAAAATCCCAATGATTTCAATCAAAGACAAGGCCGGATAGGTCTTGTCTTTTTGTTGCCATCAAACCAAGGTTTGTCTATAATATGACCAAATCTTGTTAAGTGGTTTTCAAATGAAAAGCCTAAGCATTCACCCTGAATTATGCATTTAACGTTGGCAGTCAGGTGTGCAGTTGGTTAAAGCGCACGCGGCTGCGCCTCATGCTTATAGCATTGCTGATATGTTTTCCTTACCCTTCAATACCTATTTTATCGATCGAGAAAGTACAGTTCTTGATATCAATGAACGAGCCGCTGCAGTATGCGGATACGTTTCCAGAAAAGAAGCGATGGGTCGTTCTTTGCGCGATGTTTCGGCGCGTAATACTGCTCAGCAGATTCTTTATAATGATCAGATCATCATGTCCAGAAAAAAAATTAAAATTACGGAAGAGATTTACACCCGCCTGGATGATACTGAACTCGTTGCCATTTCGATAAAATTTCCTTGGTTAGTGGCAGATAAGTTGGTGGGTATTTTTGGTTGTTCGATCATGGTTGAAGACAATCATTTAGCAGATTTGTCGGCTGCCATTATCTTGCTAATGCAAACGGGATTGCTTGTGCCAGATAGTATGACCACCATTTTGCCTGGGTATATTTATGCTAATCGTTATTTGAATCAGCGTGACATAGAAATTATTTATTGGGTCGTGCGGGGTAAAACAGCAAAAGAAATTGCACTAAATTTGCATTTATCCCATCGCACCATTGAGCATCGTTTAGACAAGATCAAATTGAAATTAGGCGTTAGTTCGAAAGCAGCATTAATTGAAAAAATTATTAATCACTGTAAATAATTCCTTCCGAAAAAAGGGTATTGGCTACCCTTTCTATTTGTTTTTTATTCTAGGTATCATATTTTTCCAAAATAGCTGATGTGATGGCATGTTGAAACTTCGACTAGCTACTGTTAACGACATTGAGAAAATAGCCGAAATAAAGGTAGAAAATTACTACCTGACTGATGATCCCATTGCTCACCCTGAATTAAAAAAACTATTTACTCAAGCGTTTAAAAAAAGATGTTTACAGCAATTTTCTGATGGGATGGCCATGTATATCCTTTGGGAAGATCAGAGAATGGTGGGTTTCATGACTTATATCCTTCCGGATAAAGCTCATTTATCGGTAGAAATTCGTAGTATTTATATTGTTCCGGATAGGCGCGGTAAAAGTTTAGGCAAATTATTATTGACGAAAGCGCTTGCGGAATTCCGTACACAATCTCATCAACAGGCTATTGTTTGGCTGCCGATAGAAAATGAACAGATCAAACAGTTTTACGAAAAAATGAGATTTGTTTCTACCTCTGAGGTGATGTTGCGTGAGTCGGTTTCGCTTGTAGAAATTAAATATCTCTTTTCTTTGTAGTGCGGCAACGAACAAGAATTACAAATAAAAAAAAGGCGGTACTCTAGGTACCGCCTACACATGCTCAACTCAGGTC
>CAYUYG010000251.1:0-3452 GCA_964449125.1 uncultured Coxiellaceae bacterium
TTCCTTGCGTGTCATGGTTTGTATTGGACGACGCACCGGTTGAAAAGGGTGAGAAGGCTGCTTAAATAAAATCTGGCGTGCGATCAAGTCCGCGACCAAGGGTGAGTCATGAATACCATCCCTAAAAGTACCACTTGCCAACCACAATCCAGGAAGCGTTGTTTCGCCTAGTAATGGAAAAATATCCATTGGGACCGGACGATTTCCCGTATTGATATTAATAATATTGGCTTTAAATAACTGTTGATCAAATTGCTGCATGCCCCAATGCATGAGATAACTCACATTCGCCATTTGCGCACGGTTTTCCGGCGTCAAACGAACACTATTGGATGCACCCAAATAAACATTTGTTTCGTGCATTGGAAAAGGCATGTAATGCGCTCCACATGCTCCAGCACGATTTGGTGTTCGGATAGTATGTCTTAGCTGTGTTCCAGGATGATTTAATAATAATGAATTACCTACACCTGCTAAAATAGGCGGAATCTCGCGGGCCAGGTCTGGTAGTGAATTCAGTAAAGTTTGCGTATAGGCGCCTGCGGCCAACACAATATGGGGCGCTTCATACATTTCCCCTGTTTGCGTGATCACTTGTTTGATGTTAGAACGTGATGTCACTTGCGTCACCAGCGTGTCATGGTAATCATATAATTTATCCACATGACCCATTTTATAAAACGCATGTAATAATTGATGCGAATTAATCGCCCCTTCATCGGGCAAATAAATACTGCGCAACGGGCGATGTGTATCGATGGGGTTCAGTCCAGGAATGGTATCGGGGTCGCTCACTTCATATTTCGTCTGATACTTATCAAGTGCATGAATAATGCTTTGGAAATTTCTGCTTTCGCGTTTACCAGCTTGCGAATTCAATATTACAAACGTACCTTTATTTATTTTCAGCTTAGCTTCATCGGCTAAATATAAATTAATATTCTCCAACCACGCAGGCCAAAGCGTCTTACTCTTAATCGCCATTTCCAATTTGGTAAGGGCAGCCTGAGATTTAAACGAAGCATCGGTTACTTCCCCAAAGCAACCCAACATCGCACCAGCCGCCTGGGTTGCACCATTTAAACGATGTGCAGGGCCTAATAATGCAACGCGCAGCGATGCATCATGCAATTTAAGACAAAAGGCAATTGACGAACCAATAATGCCATTCCCTACAATAATCACGTCGTATTGTTTGGACATTCACACTCCTAGAATTTTTTCCTGAAAAAATTTAAATCCAGCGGCGGCAAATCACCAATAAACATAGAATAATCAGCATGCGCTTTTAACTCCGTCGGATGATCACCTTCTTCCCAAGTGACGGGATGAATAAATACCGATAAATGCTGTCGATTACACATCAACCAGCCAACAGCAATACCAATTTTTTGTAAAATATTGACATCGTGCATTTCAAACTTAACTTCCCAACCTTGCTGAATATGCGGACCGTTTTCGCCGGGGCCATATAAGCGCGTACTCGTTGGTCGCAACTTAATATCCAATAAAAACCTTAGAAAATTGTCAAAAATTTGCAGAGCGATAGTTTCTTCAGCACGAGTAAAATCCATATGTAAGTGAAAACCATTAACGATAATTTGATAAGGATCGAGAAACGCAATATGCTGAAATTTTTCTTTGCCTGACTGATACAATTGCTCTCTTTCATATCGTGAACAAATATGCGGTGTGCGCGTATCAATGACCTGGTTATGTTGATCTTTAGGAGGGTTAAAAAAGAAATCCTGATTTTGGCGTACACGTTGCGAAAACCACAAGGCATTCGCTTGGTTATACCGTCCTTCTGCTGCCAATGCGGCTTCAGTGGGCAAGGTTTTATCGTGCATAACAGGATGAATATACGCGCTCAAGCCAAAACGATTGACTGCCATGTAAGAAATAGCGAGGCCCATGTGTTCAAGTGGCAACAAGCTATTTTCCACTCGCAGTTCCCACATATAATTTAAATGCGGACCATAGCCCGGTTTCATTACTTCATCAGCATTAATTGGAATGCCATTTTTTTGTAAAAATTGCGCGCATTGCGCTTGTACCACCAGACTTTCAGCAAAATTTTCTAATGCGAGTTCCTGATGAACATGGAACCCCCAGATTTGCTCGTGGGGATCAATCCATTCGTGTGGGTTTTTAAGCATGTGATAGGCATCCTGTTTTCATCTATTATAAAAAACAGGATGGTATAGAGACATACTAGACTATCTATGAATATCATAGATTTAAATAATGGTTAAAATCAGGCAGGAGCGAGCGGAACAATTAACCACATCACCACGTAAACTAGCAGCGCACTGCCGCCGAGAAAAAAGAATAAAACAAATAGCAAGCGGACGATGGTTGGATCAATTCCAAAACGTTCTGCCAGGCCGCCACAAACACCTGCAATCATGCGTTCATTACGTGAACGGTAAAGCTTTTTATAGGGCTTATCAGTTGAGTTCATATAATCTCCTTATAGTATAATTTTATCATAACCGCTCACGCGGCAGTATAGCCAAATATTGGTCAAAAATATGACCTATACCCTTTATTACTGATTGAATCTAACCTGATTTCAAGGTATTTTTTGTCCCTCATCTGGTCCGTTATTTAAATGATATCGAGGTAATATGGAAGGGCGCATTGTCGGCGATAATAATAACATTCAGCTTCCCGATTATCTTGTTCAGGTTTTAAATTTCGTACTTGGCGGTGGTGGGGCTGCTGGTTTTTGTAAAGGTGGCTCGATACTCTACCTCGCCCTACTGGGTTTTGATTTTTCAAAAATAACCCGTACAGCTGGCACCTCTGCCGGTGTCATACCCACTTTTGCGCTGGCCTGTCATATGCCGACTAAGGATATGTTTGGCAGACTTGCCCAACTCAATTTTAGAAAACTGCTTGATACCGGTTATATACCAGGTGCTGTGTGGCGTTTTTTACGTCACCAAAAAGTTTGTGCTGGTGATGAAGTCGAAAGAGAGTTAAGCCAATTTATTAAAGAACAAAGCGACCGGTTAAACAAAGAACGTGAGCAGAAGATAGAGTTGCCAGATGATCCGCGCCTCATTACCTTTCGACATCTGCGTCGTCTAGGCTGCAAAGAAATGTATTTTGTCACCGCACCATATTATAAATATGGGAACGAATCGCATGCTGAAAAAAAAATCTGGTCGCATTTAACAACACCGGATGCACCGGTTTTTTGGGTGATGCTCGCCTCTATGGCTTTGCCAGTTGTATTTGGCGGTGTCACGTTTATTTGCGATGAAGACAATCGTTATCACGTTGTTCCTAATAACTCCAACGATCCTCGCGCCGTTACTCATCGTGATGGGGGCGTCGTCGATAATCTTTTATTGGAATTATTTGATGATGAAATGTTTCTGCTCGTCCTTGGCCTACTAACCGTAATGGACTTAGACCCATATGGTTGTTACAACTATTTTCCC
>CAYUYG010000252.1:0-3436 GCA_964449125.1 uncultured Coxiellaceae bacterium
GGCCGGCAGGTTGAGGGAGGATTGGAAATTCCGAACGGTTAAGGGGGTTTTAAATGTAACCATTTATTTTTTTGGCGGAAGCGAGCGTGGGCAGTGTGGATGGCTTGATGGTTTGATTGTCATGCTCTGCAATAATCAATGTCTTCATCATATCACCTGTGCTTCATTCTTTAAGCGGTTAATCAGATCAGCAACATTTTCCAGACGTACCCCGCTGCGACGTTTTTCCGGTGCAGCAACACACAAGGTTTTGATGGTGGGTGCAATCGTCACTTGCAGACTGTCTGTTGTCATTGTCGTCATGGGTTTTCGTTTTGCTTGAACAATATTAGGCAAGGAAATATAGCGCGGCTCATTCAAGCGCAAATCAGTGGTAATGACAGCCGGCAGATTAAGCTGCAATGTTTCAAGGCCGCCATCAATCTCACGCATCACATTAACTTTATCATTGAGAAAATCTAGCTTGGATGCAAATGCACCCTGCGGCCAATTTAATAATCCGGCGAGCATCTGTCCCACTTGATTATTATCGGTATCGATTGCCTGTTTGCCGAGAATAACTAATTGAGGAGATTCCTGTTGCACCAATGCTTTCAATATTTTTGCAGCTGTCAAAGGCTGCACTTCATTATCTGCTTTCACCAAAATCGCTTTGTCTGCGCCCATAGCAAGTGCGGTGCGTAACACTTCCTGACAAGCATCCGTACCAATCGAGACAGCAATAATCTCTTTTGCAAGCCCTTTTTCCTTGATGCGAACCGCTTCTTCAAGCGCAATTTCATCAAAAGGATTCATCGACATTTTAACGTTAGCTGTTTCAACACCAGAACCATCTGCTTTCACACGGATCGATGCTTTGTAATCAACTACTCTCTTTACAGCGACAAGAATTTTTTCCATAGCCGTCCTTCTAATCTATCGTTGTGCGATGTGCACTGGAATAATAAAGTTTTCTATACGATAATGCACGCGAAAATGATAAGGATGAAATTATGGAAATCAAACATTGCGCAGCGATTGTAACCGGCGGTGCCTCCGGCATGGGCGCGGCGACTGCAAAAAGATTAGCGCGTTTAGGCGCGAAAGTTGCATTACTGGATTTGAATAAAGACGCAGCAGATCTCATCGCTGCAGAAATAAACGGCATTGCCATACAATGCGATGTGACTGATGCCGATAGTGTCGAACAAGCCATCGCTCGCGCTCGCGATCACTTTGGCGCTGCGCGTATCTGCGTTAATTGCGCGGGGATTGTGCATGGACGACGCATGATCAATCAACAGGGAGCGATGCCACTCGAAGAATTTCGCAAGGTACTGGATATTAATGTCGTCGGTACGTTTAATGTCATGCGCATTGCAGCAGGTAATATGATACCGCTTGCCACCGTGGGTGATTCTGAAGAACGTGGCATTATTATCAATACTGCTTCCGTTGCAGCCTTTGAAGGACAAATTGGTCAGACAGCGTATAGTGCATCGAAAGGTGCAATCGTTGGCATGACCTTACCAGCTGCGCGTGAACTTGCGCAATTTGGTATACGTGTCATGACCATCGCACCGGGCCTGGTTGACACACCTATGTTTGCAAAGATATCGCCAGAAGCTCGTGCCTCACTTGCCGCGACGGTCCCCTTTCCAAAACGCTTAGCGTCACCTGATGAGTACGCCGCACTTACTCAATCTATTATCGAAAATGCGATGTTAAACGGTGAAGTGATCCGCTTGGACGGCGCGCTGCGCATGCAGCCTAAGTAACAAGGTTTGGTCTTGCCCTCCCACTTCGCATGTTATGCGGAGTGGATGACCCTCTCAGAAAGAGGGAGTACAGAGATGTCAAGATGACGGGGAATAAAAAAACAATATATAATTATGCCCATTCGTACTCTTTGCATACCAGTTTCAGCGAGGATTTCATGCTAAAAAGAATATTATTGTTTGTAGCAACCAACATATTGGTCATTGCCACGATTTCTATCGTTACGAGTGTACTTGGTTTACATTCTTACTTAACTGCTTACGGTATTAATTATACCCAACTTGCTATTTTTTGTGCTATTTGGGGTACAGCAGGTGCATTCATCTCTTTATTCATGTCCAAAATAATGGCAAAAATGGCCATGGGTGTGGTGGTAATCGATCCGAAACACACTACGAGCGAAGAACAATTTCTGCTCGAAGTAGTCTATGGTTTAGCGAGAAAAGCGGGCTTAAAAACGATGCCGGAAGTGGGAATTTACAACTCACCTGAATTAAATGCATTTGCTACCGGTCCATCCCGGAATAATTCGTTGGTTGCTGTTTCTTCCGGCTTATTAGCTGGTATGAATCGTGAACAAATTGAAGGTGTACTGGGCCATGAAATTTCCCATGTTGCCAATGGCGATATGGTCACCATGACCCTAGTTCAAGGCGTCGTGAATGCCTTTGCCTTATTTCTATCACGTATTGCCGCTTATGCGGTTTCCATCGCCTTGTCTCGCAATGATGAGCGCAGTGAAATTTCTTATGGTACTTATTATGTGATGACTTTTATTTTTGATATTTTATTTACCTTATTGGGCAGTATTTTGGTAGCTGCTTACTCGCGCTGGCGTGAATATCGCGCAGATACTGGCGGTGCGAAACTGGCTGGACGCACCAATATGATTGCCGCATTACAACGCTTACAAAGAAGTACAGATATTGAAGATGATCGGGCACCTTCGTTGGCCGCGCTAAAAATTTCTCATCAATCGAGTTGGCTTGCATTATTTTCTTCTCACCCACCCCTGGAAAAACGCATTGAACGCCTGGAAAAAATGCATTAATTCCCCTCACGGACAGCGAACATGTCGTTTACAAAAAAAATTAAACAACTATTGCTTGGGCATCCATTAAACCCATTTAACCCGCAAATCTTGCGACACGTTTCCCTCATTGCCTTTTTTGCCTGGGTAGGTTTGGGCGCCGATGGTTTGTCTTCTTCCTGTTATGGCCCGGAAGAAGCCTACATGGCCTTAGGTACGCATACTCATTTCGCTTTGTATATCGCGATTGCTACCTTTATCACGGTCTTCGTCATTTCCGTCGGATACAATCAGGTTATTGAATTATTTCCAAGCGGTGGCGGTGGTTACAAAGTCGCCTCACAATTACTGGGTCCTTATATGGGCTTGATATCAGGCGCCGCGTTAATCGTCGATTACACGCTGACCATTGCGGTTTCAACTGCCAGCGCAATGGATGCTGCATTTAGTTTATTGCCCTTAACATTCATCCAATACAAATTAATTGCTGAAGTGGGCCTTATTTTTTTCCTGCTACTGCTCAATATGCGCGGTATGAAAGAATCAATTAAATTTCTAATGCCCATTTTCTTAGGATTTTTCATTATTCACGTCGTGCTAATTATGTACGGCATTATTGGTCACTCTCAGGGTTTATCTACTATTGTT
>CAYUYG010000253.1:0-3425 GCA_964449125.1 uncultured Coxiellaceae bacterium
GGTTATGACAAGGATTTAAATAAAGCATTCGATATATTAAAAGAAGAAACCATCAAACTCATCGTTGAACAACGCAAAGTCTCACCCGAACAAGCCGAAAAAATCATGCTGGAAACTTGGAATTGCCCGATCGCTGAAGTCGTGAACGGTGTTCAAGGTGTGTATTGCATGGTGCCAAAACAAGCTAGTGTTAAAGCACCAGCATTACTAAAAGCAGATGATGCAAAATATTTTGTCACACAAGCCAAGGATGCCGACCTTGAAAACGCGATGCGTAAAGCGTCCATGGCAATGATTGATAAAGTGGTTGATACCAAAAAATTGTCACGTGTGGATGCGTATACGCTGGCCAGTTTCACGATGGATTGCCGTATTGCTCCGCATAAAGCGCAAGATAAAGAGAAAGAAGTACATTGCACGATGGCTAAAAATCTTTGGGTTTCTTAGCCTACTCTTCCCTTGTAAACACCTCCCCGCCCTTTGTTGCGGGGATTGGCTACAAACCATCATGTTATACGGCTAAATTATTCCATTATTGAAGCCCCGCAGCGCTTTAATGTATGATGCGGCAACTAAAAAAATATTAGATTATTGTTACCGAGACTTCTCAAACAGACCTACTCATGAAAACAAAATACAATCTAGCCCTACTCCCTACCACTAAAAGCACAGAATTTATTAAATTTGCCGAAAAGTTTTCTGATCTTTCCGATAGCTATTTGCTGGGTAAAAATTCCCTGCCGCACGTCACCTTGTATCAATTTTGGAAAGACAAAAAAGAAATTAATACTATGTGGGAAAGTGTTTTAACATTATGGCAACGAAAACCACTGAAATTAGTCTTATCTGAATTAAGTTACACCACGTATAAGAATATTTTCTGGCTTGCCTTATTGCCGAACAATCGTAATGTCTTGCATAAAATGCATGCTAAAATAGCTGATCTTCTCGAACTACCTATTAAATCCACTTTTGATCCCCATCTTACTTTAATTAATACGATCCATGCTCAGTATGAAAGCGAAGCGAAAAAACTTGCGGGTTCTTATGCATCAATCAGCGACACCTTCGTATTAGCATTGGGAAAATCGGATGAGATGGGACAATTTACTAAGATTATTCACACTATTTAATCGTCAAATTCATATACACGTAAAAAATATTATCATTTTGATTACTGCCGTTTTGCACTTGGTACTGATCCATGTACCCGACATCAAAAGCAATGACGGGAGAAGCCATGATGGATACGCCTAAAAATAAACGGTTTTGATCAATGATACTATTATCCTGAACCCACGCTGGCCGGGTAAGATTAAAAAATATTTCATCAAAAATTTCCGGGGTGATGAATTGAGAATTTTTTTCTGCAAACCATAAAACAGCTTTTTGCCGCAACCGTATTCCTAAGCCAGACGAGGCATTTTGCATACCCTCATCCAATCGTGTTTGCAAGGTTAGCGGTAAGTTTTTTGGTACCGTGGTGTTAATCATGATTTGTTGCCACAAGCGACTAACTCGATCTACACCCGTTATTTGTGCGCTATGTGTCGAGGTTTGTGTGTAACCAAGCCAGTAAGTGAAAGCAGGATCGCCGTAACCTATTCCCCCTTCCAGATCACCTTGACGAAATTGATTGAGCGACCAGGCTACGCGCGTGTCAACATCAATTTCGTATTTTAATTTTTTATTATTTTCAAATTCACCATAAGCAGTGAAGCCCGGCCAAATTTCGGTAAGATTGTTTGCTTGCGCATGCGCAGTTAAAAAAAACAAAAAAATAACGATAATAAATTTTCGTAACCCATCCATGATTGTGCTGCCTCGCCATTGATTCATGAGTATAGCTTTTCCTGAGGACACGAAAAAGTCTGCTCTTTACAATCGTCAGTACTCGCAGTATCTTGTCCATTCAATTTTTTATCGCTCATCGACTTGTAAAGGAATACATAGATGAAATTGCGTCGCTTATCATTGCTTTTAACTGCTTCTGCACCGCTTTTATTTAGTCCTATCGTTCAGGCGGCTGCTTTTCAGCTTTATGAATTAGGTACGCCGATTATTGGCACAGCAGGCGTAGGCCAAGCAGCGATAGCAAATGATGCCTCCACGGTTTATTTCAATCCTGCTGGCATGACGGCACTTCCTTCCACTGAAATCATGCTAGGCTCAGAAATTATCTTACCGTATGCCAATTTCTCGCCCAATTCTTCCAATACCATTAGTGGCAACAATGGCAGTAATGCAGGAGTGCTTTCACCAAGTGTGGGTGGCTATTTTGTTTATAATTATGCCCCCAAATTAAAAATGGGCTTGGGCGTCACTTCGCCGTATGCGGGCGAATTGTATTACACAAATCATTGGGTTGGCCGTTACATTGTCCAACAAATGGCGTTAATGACTATCAATGTCAACCCCGCCATTGCTTATCAAATTAATGACTGGATATCACTTGGTGCCGGTGCCAGTATCGAATATGCCAGCTTGTATCAAACTGTCGCATTACGACTTGATCCAACCCTGGATGGGCAGGCAAGTATTAATACCGGCAGCTTTGCACCCGGTTTTAATCTTGGTGTCTTTTTGACGCCTTATGCGGGTACGCAGGTGGGCTTAGCTTATCGCTCACAAATCGTTCATCACTTGAAAGGCGCTATTAATTTTTTAAATATCGGCACCACCCCAACCGCGCGCACTAAAATGGTCATGCCTGCCAATATCATTGCAAGCCTTAGTCAACACGTGAATGAACAATTTACCGTATTGGGTGAATTGGGTTGGGCAAACTGGTCATCCATGCGCAACACGGTTTTGACCGTCGATGGTTATTCTGCCGTTACCCCACAAAAATGGAACGATACCTATCGTATTGGTCTAGGTGGTCAATACCGAGTACAACCGCCACTGCTTTTGCAAGCCGGCGTTTCATATGATTCTTCACCCACGACAAGTTCTAAACGTACGCCGAACTTGCCGATGGACAGGCAAATTCGCGTCGGTGCTGGCTTGGAATATTTCATGACCAAAGCGATTACTCTGGGTCTTTCTTATGAGTACATGAACATGGGCAGCGCACCAATTAATAATACGTCCAGCATGGGCACGCTTTCCGGAGATTATTCAAGAAATTATGCCAATTTCTTCCAGGCAAGTCTGAATGTTAGTTGCTAGTAACTAACGCGCACACGCAGTATCCTGAAAGCCAGCAAACAGGATCAGTGCGATATGTGGTTTAAAGTGAGCGCGGAAAAAATTGACTTAAAGATATGGGCCAAGCCTAATGCGAAACGCACGGCCCTCCTCAAAATCGATGAGCAGGGTTTACAAATTTCCTTTCATTCAAAACCCCAAAAAGGGGCCGCTAATACCTAACCAAATACCCTTCCGGGGGAATTATGTGGCCTAGCACAAAACACCCACCTTTT
>CAYUYG010000254.1:0-3421 GCA_964449125.1 uncultured Coxiellaceae bacterium
GTGGTTTTATAATCAATGATCCATCGTATATTATTCTCATCAATAAATGTTCGATCGATAATTAAATTTTCAATTTTATTGTCAATGATCGCGGTAATCGCAAATTCTGATTGTGCTTCAACATGTGCAGCTAGTAACCATTGGCCGCGTTCATCATTAAGTGTGTTGTTTAAAGCACTCATCACGGAAATGACGGAGGAGGCCAGTAAATGAATTGGCAAGCCTGCCTGTTGTAATTGTTGGGCAATATAGTGTTTTTGCGCGGCGGCATCTTTAGTTGTCCACCATGTGCTACCGGATTGAGCGATGTGCTGTAAACTTTGGTGCAGTACAATGCCCATTAATCTGGCTTTAACATCTGGCAACGCAAATCCATCCGGTTGCTGGTGCGCAGCAATATTGCTAGAAATAACCTGAATTGGATTTTGCCAATGACGAGTGAGGCGTGAAACCAAACGTGGGGCAATCGTTTTTGCAATGATGTCGGTTTGTTGGCTCGAGGTAATGTATGCCTGACTTTGTTTGGCAATGAATGGCCAAAGTTTATCAAGAAAACTGCCAGGTTCCACGCGAAAATCGCCATTGTCTTTTTGTGTGATATCGAACAATAAATGCAGACGGCGTTTGGCGCGGGTGGTTGCAACGTATAGTAATCTGTCCATTTCATGCAGGAGTTTGATACGTTGCTGACGATAAATAAATTCGTAAATACTATCTTTTTCACTTCCAGCTGCATGCAGGGGGGCAAGCAGTAAAGCGGTTTTATCTTGATCTAATAATCGCTCCGCCCAAAGTAACAAAGGCTTGTCATCAATCGGGGTTTTTTTCTGAATATGCGGCAAAATAACGGTATCAAATTCCAAACCTTTGGCAGTATGAATGGTCATGATTTGCAAACTATCATCATTCTGCGTGCCTGCATAAAGCTGATGAATTTTTTCTTTTAATTGATCCAAATTAACGGCGCCATGCGGACCAGCCGTTTCATTTAATAATTCAAAAAAAGCATTCACATCATCGATGTCTGAAAACTCTGTCAAACAAGCCGCACCACCTAATAATAGCCAGGCATTTTCTATCCATTCTCTTAAACCTGAACGACCACGTTCACCCAGCTGTGTTTTTAAGATAGGGAGAATTTTTTGAATACGTTGTTGGCCATCGTCGCTAAGTTGTTTAATGAGGCTAGTTTGTTGCAAACATTCCCAAATGGTCGTATGCGGTTTGCCAGCAATAATCAATAAATCAGCCAGAATTAAACCGCAATAAGGGGAGCGCAACACAGATAGCCAGGCTATGCGATCTGAGAGATGCAGTAATGCGCAAGATAAAGATAATAAGTCTTGAATAATTTGTCGCGAAGCAAGTGAATCAATATCCACCGCGCGAAACGGAATACCTGCGTTTTTTAAGGCGGGTATGATGTCATGTAATTGCGTGCGTGAGCGAACTAGGATGGCAATTTTTTCATGTGGGTGATGGATTTGAGTTTGTTTAATAATGTCAGTTAAGTGTTGTGCTTGCGCTTGATCGTCAACAAAGCCATTGATGGCGATGGAAGCTTGTGCGTCGTGTGCATTATTGGAAGCGCTGTGACTATACATGACAGCACCCGTGGCAATATCATTGCGTGCCGGAAATAATTGTGCAAAATGATGATTATTCCAGTCGACAATTTGTGGCGAAGAGCGAAAGTTAACCGATAATGTAAGTGGAATGAGTGTCAGATTAGCAATGCCGGTTTTTTGCATGCGTATAAATAATCCCACTTCAGCTTCGCGAAATCGATAAATAGATTGCATCGGATCACCGACAACGAACAAACTGCGGCCATCACCGTTTTGCCATTCTGCAACTAATTTTTCCAGCAATTGGTATTGAGTAGAGGAGGTATCTTGAAATTCATCGATTAAAATATGTTTTAATTGATAATCCAGTGCGAGTGCTAAATCGGTGGGCTGATCTTCCTGGCCCAGTGCAAATAAGGCAGCTTGTGTATTTTCAATAAAATCGATTTGTCCATGCAGCTGAAAGGTGACACGCAACTGCGCAGCCACCATTTTTAAAACATGTAAGAGATGCTGTAAAATGGCCCATTGTTTGTCATCGTAATAAGCAATCGGTAAGTAGGTAATATCCATCAAAGCCAGGCGTAAGTTTTCATGCTCATTGAAACTTACGATTAGTTCGCTTAATCGCAGGCGCTGCTCAGTATGCAATGCTTTTTCTTGTGGATTTTTAATGTTGCCGAGCGCAGGAAATCCCATTTTTTCATCGAAACGTTTACGCCAACTAAAGTCCTTAGTCAGTAGTAAGCTGGCTAGCCCACGCCAAGC
This sequence comes from uncultured Coxiellaceae bacterium, assembly GCA_964449125.1. Lineage (GTDB taxonomy): Bacteria > Pseudomonadota > Gammaproteobacteria > DSM-16500 > DSM-16500 > Aquicella. The sequence continues at coordinate 2,337 of CAYUYG010000254.1, forward strand.
TGATTGATAAGTTGCATTTGCAGGTGGAAACTCAGTTAACTCTCCCCAGGCGCTAAGCTCAGTCTGGATGCCGGAGATCGATAAATTGTGTGCCGCAAAACGTGCGATGGTCAGTAAATCTTCGCGGCGGGTGCGTGGCAATTCTGCATTTGCACGCCGCAAGCCTTCGGTGACGACGGCGGATAAATGTTTTTCCAGTTCGTTTTTAATATACTCATCATTAATGTCGAGATGAATATAACTGAGCCATTGATCGCGTTTTGCCAGCAGATTAACTAACAAGTCATGTAATTTATTTAAATCATTATCAAGATGTTGAAGTAGTTCGGCAATGCTGATTGACCAGGAAAAATTTTCTTCAACATGTGACAGTACTTCCTGTACGGCTTCGCGATAAAGCGGTAAAGGATTAATTGCGATATCCGGTTGTGAACCAAAATGGGATAGCATCGGCAATTGCTTGGTAAAATACGCGCAGAGCGCATCGATGGTCTGGATACGCAATTGATTGGGGTTTTCCAATATTTTCCAATTAAATTGCTGGTCACGTTGCAAGGCTTGTCTGGCAAGCTGCCACGTTTGTCTTGCGTGCGCAGTCTCCGGCTCACTTTCAGTTAAGGCATATTTTAAGGCTTTAATAACACGCGAGCGCATTTCATTCGCAGCTTTTTTGGTAAAGGTAATCGCCAGAATTTCTTCTGGTGAATTAACTTGACCTAATAATGCTAAAAATCGCTGAATTAATAATTCAGTTTTTCCTGAACCAGCCGGCGCTTGTACGATAAAGGATTGGCTGGTATCGAGTGCCTGGAATCGCTGTTGTTTATCGTGATCATATAAATGATTAGTCTGCATGGATTTCTTCATTAATTCGACACAAGGATTGTAATGCGCAATATTCGCAGGTTTTTTCACCTTCTTTAGGATCAACCTTGGCTATGCCAGCACAAAAGTCATCACTTAATTGAGTGAGATTGATTTGCCAATTCGTTAATTGTTGTTGCCAGGAAGACGCATCGCACTTGTATTCTGCGATGGATTTAATACCTTTGATATCCAAACCATATTGACTGATACCCTTAAAA
>CAYUYG010000255.1:0-3415 GCA_964449125.1 uncultured Coxiellaceae bacterium
AAAGCATTGACGAGTTTTTCCTGCTCACTAAAATGATACGCGCCTTCGCCAAATGCCTGTGCAGTACTCTCGCTTAATTCGCCATAGGTAAAGAGATAATCGATGCCAGCCTGGCGTATCGATTCACCCGCGCTATGATGCAAAGTTTTTGCTTCAACGCCGAGTTCCTTCATATCGCCCAACACCAGAATTTTCTTGCCGCTGAAAGAGGCGAGTGTGCTGACAGCTGCTTGCAGAGAGAAAGGATTAGCATTGTAAGTGTCATCAATGATTTTCACACCATTCGTGAGCGTGTGTAATTGCAAGCGTCCAGGCGCTGGAACGATATGTTCGAGACCTGCTTTAATGGCATGCAAATCAATGCCGACGGCAAGTGTTGCAGCCGTTGCAGCCAATGCGTTAACAATATTATGTCTGCCTAACAAGGGTAAATTAATTTCAATATTACCGCTTGGAGTGCGTAAATTTATCGGTTTCCCCTGATCATCTGTGCTTGCCTGAATGTCTGCATCGGGATGAAAACCAAATGTGAGGTAAGCATGGTTACCAATTTGTTCACGCCAGAATGGAAAGAATGCGTCATCGCGATTCAGAATGGCGGTACCATCAGCTGGCAAACCTAAAAAGATTTCTGCTTTTGCACGCGCCACGCCAGCAACATTGCCTACTCCTTCAAGATGAGAAGCCGCGGCATTAGTAATGACGGCGACATTAGGGCGCGTTAATTTAGTGAGATACTCAATTTCGCCAAAATGATTCATGCCCATTTCGATGGCGGCATAACGGTGTTTCTTGCTTAAACGAGCAAGGGTAAGTGGTAGTCCCAAATGATTATTCAACGTTCCCTTGGTGGCAAGAACACGTGTTTCATCACCGTGACACGCTGCTACCATGATGGCTGCAATCATATTTTTAAGGGTTGTTTTACCATTACTGCCAGTGACTGCTACAAATGGAATATCGAATTCATTACGCCAAGCTGCGCCTAATTGGCCCAGCGCTGCAACAACATCCTCAACCTGTATTTGCGGAAGGCTTGAATCAACGGTACGGGTAACGAGTGCCGCTACAGCGCCTTTTTGTTGGGCTTCGTTAATAAAGTCGTGGCCGTCTACGCGTTCGCCAGGCAGGGCAATAAACAGATTGCCCGGTTCAATGTTGCGTGAATCAATACTAATGCCCTGAACTTCAATATCCGTTAACGCTTCCTGGTTAAATAGACCGGCGATCTGGGCGAGAGTCATTTGTATCATGTCAGAATCCATTAAATTGAAAGTACGAAAGTACGGTATAATACCATCTTAAAGTCAAATCACCTATGCGGATAACAGCCATGCGCGGGTTAAAAGTAGGCCATTTTACCAATAAAAAAGTGGGTACAGGCATCTCGGTTTTCTTGCTGGAAAACGGGGCACAGGGTGCGTATTGGATATGTGGATCGGCGCCTGCTACGCATGAATTAGTCGTCCTGGATCCAGATAATAGCGTCCCCCAATTACACGGTTTAGTCCTGGCAGGCGGAAGTGCTTATGGATTGTATGCGGCAGCGGGGGTGATGCGTTATTTAACGGAACATCATATTGGCCATAAGACACCACATGGTGTTGTACCGATTGTTCCGGCAGCAGCCATTTATGATCTAGCTTATCAAGAAGATGTGCCGCCCACGGCAGAGGAAGCTTATCAAGCCTGTTTAAACGCCAAAGAGAATAATCAGGAATCTGGTCTTTTAGGTGCAGGCACGGGAGCAACGGTTGGAAAATTAATTCCCAATACCCGCTTGATGACAGGTGGTTTGGGTTATGCAGAAAAAAGTTTAAAGAATGGTACGACTGTCATGGCGTATGCTGTCGTCAATTGTGTGGGAGATGTACACGATGCGCAAGGTCATATCATTGCTGGCGCACGCACTGCTCAAAATACATTTGCCGATTGTCAGGAATATTTATTATCTGGTCAAGGCGAGATAGATTTGTTCGCCCACGGCAACACAACATTGGTTGCCGTCTTTACGAATGCGCAATTTGATAAAAATGAATTAAAACGCATTGCTAAAATGGCGTCAGCTGGAATGGCGCGTGCGATAACCCCTATTTTTACACGTTTTGATGGCGATATCGTTTTTTGCGTATCGACAGGGGATCAGATTGCATCCGAGTTGACAGTGGGTACTATGGCAGCAGAAGCGGTACGTTTAGCTATTCTGGATGCGGTGAAAAACTCGGAGACCTTATAGGGGAAACTCATGAGCATTGCCATTATCTCTCATCCGCATTGCGTATTGCATGATTTAGGGGAAGGTCATCCCGAACAACCTGCTCGTGTGCAAGTGATACAGGAAGCGATTAAGCAATATCCATTTAAAGCCCCCGTCAAATTTTATGAAGCACCGCTTGCAACACGCGAGCAATTGTTGCGGGCGCATGCCAAAGCCCAAGTGGACTGGATAGCATCGATTGCACCGCAAGAAGGTTATATTGCGATTGATGCAGATACCATCATGAATCCGCATACCTTGGAAGCGGCGTTACGTGCGGCAGGCTCTGTGCCGTATGCTGTGGATTTGGTGATGCAACACAAGGCGCAAGTTGTATTCTGTAATGTGCGTCCCCCAGGTCATCATGCTGAGTTTGATAAAGCCATGGGTTTTTGTTTTTTTAATAATGTCGCCGTCGGTGCGGCGTATGCCATTGCTGAATACGGTTTGGAACGCATTGCCATTGTTGATTTTGATGTACACCGCGGCAACGGTACTCAAGAAATTTTTCACACAAATAAGCATATTTTATACTGTTCTAGTTTTCAGCATCCCTTTTATCCTGGGTATGAAGAAGAATCGGATGATGCGCAGGTATTGAGTATACCAATTCCGGCGGGTGCAGGGGGTGAAACATTTCGCGAGCTTGCTGAAAAAATATGGTTTAGCAAATTAGCAGAATTTCGTCCGCAATTAATTTTTTTCTCAGCAGGATTCGATGCGCACACAGATGATCCGCTCGCAAATTTGAATTTGACCGAAGCAGATTATGTCTGGTTAACCGAGCACATTGCGAAGATTGCGAAAGTGCATTGCGGAGGTAAAATGATTTCCGTTCTTGAAGGTGGGTATCATCTTGATGCGCTGGCGCAGTGTGTACCTGCGCATATTAATGCAATGGTTTGAATGCTGCTTTTTATTTATTTGTGTTTCTTTGCAACATTGCATACATTCCACCCTGTTTTTAGAGGTTCATTTTCCGTATAAACAGAGGCCAGTATTCTTCGCATGGAGTAAAAAAACCAGACCCCGCAACAAGTGCGGGGTGACAGAGAAATACCAGATCCCGCAACAAGTGCGGTGTGACAGAGAAAGACCAGACCCCGCAACAAGTGCGGTGTGACAGAGAAATACCAGATCCCGCAACAAGTGCGGGGT
>CAYUYG010000256.1:0-3414 GCA_964449125.1 uncultured Coxiellaceae bacterium
GGCGGAAAATGCCGAGGAAGATATACAGCACACCTAATAGCAAGGTAAGTGAGATGGAGCCTTCGAGGGGGTTGCCTATTAAAATGATGCCGGCAGCCAGATAAAGAATGCCCATCATCAGGTGCAGAAAGAAACCGCTGCCTTTGCCGCGCCAGAAGGTGAAAGTATCGACCAGAACAAACGCGCCGCTGATGAAAAGTAAAAAGCCGATGAAGATAACAGAAAGCATGGTGGTTAAGGTGGCAGCGCTGATGGCGCAAATGCCGAGTACGGTTAACGCAATTCCCCAGATTAAAAACCAGCCCCAGTTTTTGCCAATAGTTGAAACATCCATGTGACCCGTCCTTAGTGAAGTTGACATCGTTCCCTCTCCAAATTGGTCTTCCTGACTACTATATCACTTGATTGTAAACGAAAACTACAGTAAAAATGGCACCTTAAAATTATTGCCAGCAGCGAACGTGGCGGAACTGGTAGACGCGCTGGATTTAGGTTCCAGTGGGGTAACCCGTGAGAGTTCGAGTCTCTCCTTTCGCAGGTAAGTCAAAATGCTCTCCATGCTAACTAACCCCTTCTTTCCATGGTAAAAACTAGATGGAGACAGGGCGGTTTTTTCTGACTATAATGGCGCTCCTTTAAAAGCCACCTTTATAAAACAAAAAGGCCGTAGGCTTGTTTATAAGGGTTTAACAAGATTACTGACTCGGTGGGGTTTTACATTATGCAAGTATCCGTTGAAAAAGTTAGTCCAATTGAACGTCGTCTTACTATTACTATTCCAGCTAATGCAGTCGAAGAAGCTTACGCAAAACAAATCGATCAATTGGCTAAAAAAGCGAATATTAAAGGCTTTCGTCCTGGTAAAGCACCCATTGCCTACATTCAGCAACGTTTTGGTGACGATGCGCGCAAAGAAGCCTTAGGTGAAATTATACAACGTGCATTATATGAAGCGATTACGGAACAAAAATTGAATCCGGTGAGCACGCCACGTATTGAGCCAAAAATGACATTGCCAAACCAACCCCTGGAATTTATTGCTTCTTTTGAAGTATTACCAGAAATCGAGAATGTTAATTTCAAGATGGACACGCTTGAAAAGCTGGAAGTAGAAGTGAAGCCTGAAGATATTACCCATGTTGTGCAGCAATTAGTGAAGCAGCACACCAAATGGACGCTGGTTGATCGCGCAGCGCAAGATCATGATCGTGTTGTGATCGATTATTATGCTATTTATGAAGGCAAGGCTGATACAGAACATAAAATTGAAAACTTCCCATTAGAATTGGGCAGTAATTCCATGTTGCCTGGCTTTGAAGCGGGTTTAATTGGTGCCAAAGCAGGTGAACAACGCACATTGAACTTACAATTCCCAGCTGATTTTCATGTGGCAGAACGCGCGGGCAAACCCATTGATTTCGTCGTGGACGTGAAACAAGTATTCGCTGCAGAAATGCCTGCAATAGATGAAGAATTCGTCAAGCGTCTGGGTATCAAGAATGGTAAGGAAGAAGATTTAAGACAGCAAATTACCCAATCATTAGAGCAGGAACGCGATCGTTTGGTTAAAGAAAACCTGAAAGAACAAGTTTTCCGTCAGTTGCTGGAACAAAATGCGATTGATATACCGGAAGCACTCATTGCGCGCGAAGCAAAACATATTCATGATGAAGTTTATCAAAACCAACATCATGATCATCATAGTCATTCAGAGCAGGAAATGGCTAATTTTAATGATATTGCTAAGAAACGTGTGATGCTGGGTCTTCTAATTGCGGAATTTGCTAAGAAAGCTGATTTGAAGATAAATCCCGACCGCGTTAAACAGCGCATTGAAGAAATTGCAGCTGTTTATGAAAATCCCAAGGAAGTGGTGGAATGGTTGTCAACTGATGAGCGTCGCAGTGGTATCGAAGCTCAGGTAATGGAAGATCAGGTTCTGGATAAATTGATCGAAGGGATTCCATCGACGGTCAAAAATATTAGTTATGCAGAATTGAAAGGCATTCGTATATAATATACTCAATGAAGGGAGACTTTATGCCAGTTCATACTCCAATGATGAATAATTTAGTACCGATGGTGGTCGAACAGACCGCCCGCGGTGAACGCGCATTTGATATTTACTCACGATTACTGAAGGACCGGGTTATCTTCCTTGGTGGTCCAATTGATGATCACGTGGCTAATCTAGTGGTCGCTCAATTGCTATTTCTAGAATCAGAAAATCCTGATAAGGATATTTCCATCTATATTAATTCTCCTGGCGGCGTTGTGACAGCTGGATTGGGTATTTACGACACAATGCAGTTTATTAAGCCGGATATTAGTACGATGTGTATTGGTCAGGCAGCGAGCATGGGGGCTTTATTGCTAGCTGGCGGTACCAAAGGCAAGCGTTATTGCTTACCAAATGCACGGGTTATGATTCACCAGCCATTAGGCGGTGTGCAAGGACAAGCTTCAGATATTGCCATCCATGCGGAAGAAACGCTCAAAATTCGAGCAAGACTTAACCAGATTTTGGCTAAGCATACCGGTCAACCGGAGGAGGTTATCGCAAAAGACACGGACAGGGACAATTTCATGAGTGCTGACCGAGCACATAAGTACGGAATCGTTGATAAGATTATCGATTATCGTGCTAATAAAAAGTAATATTATAGGTAGGGCATGATTGAATTTATTCATACTGCCCCCATCTTATAGTGATGTAACCGAAGAGGCCTTGTCTTATGAGTAATGATCAGCGTGGAAAAGATAAAGTATTTCACTGTTCATTTTGCGGAAAAAGCCAGCACGAAGTGCGTAAGCTTATCGCAGGGCCATCTGTTTATGTCTGCGATGAATGCGTTGCATTGTGCAATGACATTATTAATGAAGAAGCACGTGACGATAAGCCGCATTTGACCAGCGAAACATTACCCCGATTACCCGCTCCAACTGAGATTCGTAAAACGCTTGATGAATATGTAATTGGTCAGACCCAGGCCAAGAAAGTGTTGGCTGTTGCCGTTTACAATCATTACAAACGTTTGCGCAATCATACCAAGCAAGATGAAGTTGAATTAAATAAAAGTAATATTTTGCTGATTGGTCCAACCGGCAGCGGTAAGACCTTGCTAGCAGAAACGCTTGCACGCTTATTGAACGTTCCTTTTGTCATTGCTGATGCCACAACCTTAACAGAAGCAGGTTATGTGGGCGAAGATGTCGAAAGCATCATTCAAAAACTCTTGCAGCGTTGTGAATATGACGTGTCCAAAGCGCAAATGGGAATTGTCTATATCGATGAAATTGATAAAATTGCACGTAAATCTGAAACCCTATCCATCACCCGAGTTGTATCTGGTGAAGGCGTAAAGCAAGCGCTTCTTAAGCTAATCGAAGGGACAATTGCCTCTGTCCCACCGC
>CAYUYG010000257.1:0-3389 GCA_964449125.1 uncultured Coxiellaceae bacterium
ATCCTCTGGATTATGAAGCGGTATTTGCACAGCAAGAGGTGGAGGTGATCGTCGTTAGCCAATTACCTTCTGCACCAATGATATTTCTTTTGCAAGCCATGCAAAGTAAAAAACATATTTTTTTTGAAGATAGCTATTTTAATTTAATTGAAACAGACAACTTTAAAAAATTATTATCGCAAGATACTGACGCCTCATTGCGCATAGGTTCTATGCGTCGTTTTGATCCGCATCTTGCACAGTTGCAGCAAGCAATACAAAAAGATGTATTAGGCAAATTGTATCTGGTGAAAATTGTTCAGCATTGTGCCCCTGGGTCAGCAGATCAGGCCTTATTAAGTGCCTTAGATTCCGTGCAATTTATCACCAACCAATCTGTGAAAGAAGTTTTTGCGATGCACGGGAATCATACACGCATTATTTCTTTGCGATTAGAAAACGATACGCTGGCAGTGATTGATTTAAATCAACAAGCAAATTATGGCTATGATTATCGCGTCGAAGTATTGGGGGAGAAAGGTTCGTTATTACTGAATAATATAACCGAGGCAAGTACACTCCAATGTGATGGAAATGGTATGTTGACTGAAACTTTTTTGTCAGATAGCCGTGAGCGGTATGTCGAGGCAAGACAATTGCAACTCAGTGCTTTTTTTAATGCGTTGCAAGAAAAATTACCATTCGGTCGTCATTTAGGGGCGATGTTAGAACTGATGGAGCTCGCCCAATCCGTAGAAGTAGCCGCGTCAGAAAATAAAGCCCAATCATTTGAATTATTATCGACCGCCGTTGGCTTGTAACCGTAATTAAGTGAGGAAAAAAAGATGAGTTTTACAGTGCAGCATTATATTCAAGGTAAATTAACAAATGGTAGCAGCACCGAATTTTTTCCTATCTATAATCCTTCTGAAGGCAAGGTTATTGGTAAGGTTTGCAAAGGTGTGCCTGACGATGTGGATGTTGCCGTGAACGCCGCCCGTGCTGCCTTTCCTGAATGGCGCGCCTTATCTGCCTTGAAACGAGCACGTATTTTATTTGAATTTAAATCGTTGCTGGAAAAAAATAAGCATGCATTAGCAACCTTAATTAGCCGTGAACATGGAAAGGTACTCTCTGATGCAGTGGGTGAAGTGCAGCGTGGTATAGAAGTTGTGGAATTTGCGTGCGGTGCACCGCATTTATTGAAAGGGCATTTTTCGCATTCGATTGCTGCCACCATGGATTGTTATGATATACGTGAGCCATTAGGCGTGTGTGCCGGTGTGACGCCGTTTAATTTCCCGGCGATGGTGCCGATGTGGATGTTCCCACTGGCGCTCGCTTGCGGTAATACGTTTATTTTAAAACCTTCTGAAAAAGATCCATCCGTGTCATTGTATTTGGCAGATTTATTACAACAGGCTGGTGCACCAGCGGGTGTATTGAATATTGTTCAAGGTGGTAAGGATGTGGTGGATGCGATTTTAAAACATCCAGGCATCGCTGCTGTCAGTTTTGTTGGTTCAACCCCGATTGCTAAATATATTTATGAAACCGGTAGTGCGCACGGTAAACGCGTGCAGGCATTGGGCGGAGCAAAAAATCATTGTGTCGTGATGCCTGACGCGGATATTAAACAAGTCGTTAATGGCATTATGGGCGCGGCGTATGGCTCAGCGGGCGAGCGTTGCATGGCTTTATCAGTGGTCGTCGCAGTGGGCGAACACACAGCCGATAGCTTGGTGAAGGAATTAGGGAAGTCCATTCAACAGTTGGTGATCGGCCCCAGTGAGCATCCAGCATCGGAAATGGGTCCAGTGGTTTCTGCTGTGCATCGTGAAAAAATTCTCGATTATATTGCAAGTGGGGTGGAGCAAAATGCGACATTAGTAGTGGATGGCAGACAAGTTTCTGTGCCAGGGCATGAAGAAGGATTTTATTTATCTGCCACACTTTTTGATCATGTCAAAGCCGACATGAAAATTTATAAAGAAGAAATTTTTGGGCCTGTACTCTGCGTTGTACGCGTTGATCATTTGCAAGAGGCGATTACCTTAATTAATCAACATCCGTATGCAAATGGCGCGGTGATTTATACGCAAAACGGCGGCTGGGGACGTTATTTTGCAGAGCAAGTCCATGCTGGCATGGTTGGTATTAATGTGCCGATTCCAGTACCACTGGCTTTTCATAGTTTTGGCGGCTGGAAAGATTCTCTGTTTGGTTCACACCACATGCATGGTAGCGAGGGTGTAAGTTTTTACACGCGTTTGCGTACTATTAGTTCACGTTGGGAAAATCAAGGTGAAACCAAGCAAGCTCATTTCATGATGCCAACACCGGCTTGATTATTCATCGCCCGCGCTGAATCGGCGCGGGTTTTTTTACGATATCTCAGCTGTCTTAAGAGCCAATCAAATTCTTCGCTTGTTTGCGCATCACTTCATTCACATGGGAATGCATGAGTGCAAAACCATGAAAAGCTGCAACACTGAGTCTTAACGTCACCATGTCAGTAATAGCAACAACGGTAGCGGTACGGACGCCTGATAAAGAATAAAAGCCTTCTTCATTGAGACCAATAGCAGCACCGGGTCCCAACGTCGCAAGTGACTGTATTTGCGGAACATGATCTTTAATAGTGATGTGTCGAACATCTGCGGTGCCACTGACAATGATATAAATACTGTCTACGTGATCGCCTTCAGTGACGATAGTATCGCCAGGTTTAAAATGTTTTTCAGCTAATAGCGTCGCCAGAACTTCGTTTTCTTCGGTATTTAGCTGGGTAAAAGCTGGCTGCTTTTTGAGGTAATCTTTTTTCATTTCCAAATCAATTGTTTCGGTCATATCTTCATCCTGAAAAAGCAACTATTTCCATCTTAGCTGATATTTGCTTATGAAATCCAGTTTTGAGGGGTGGATAACATGTTTAGTTATACAAGTCAATTTGGGTTTACCGCAACTGCCTTGGTGGAATTACCAGATATGGTGAAATCTGTTTTTGCCTTAAGATAATAGAACAAACAATTCCTTATTGGGATGAATATTACAAGGACGTTATCAATGAAAAAATTCATTTTGCTTCTTGCCGTTTTACCTTTGATTGGCTGCGGAACCAATCGTACTACGACAACTTATACCACCACCCCTGTGCAGACGGTAAGTAAAACGCACACGCCCGCAGGTGGCACGGTGACGACTTATTCAGCGCCTGTGCAGCAACGAACTGTGACAACCACAACCGATTAATTCATTAACTTAAGGAGTTTTACCATGGGTCACTATCAAAATAACCAAGAACATGGTCAAGGTCAAGGTCAAGGTCAAGGTAAAGATAAACAACACCAAAATCCCCAACACCCAGACCAACACCGTCCAGACAAAACAACACCAACAATGCCCAAACA
>CAYUYG010000258.1:0-3385 GCA_964449125.1 uncultured Coxiellaceae bacterium
GGGGGGATATGTTTTTGCATATCCTAAGGAAACCAGGAATAGATAACGAAATATTCGTTTTGGATCTTTTGTAAAACATATCCAGGGATCCATAATCGTGTGTACTTCTCGGTTTTGAAGATGAGCCAATGCATTTTTATCTCGGCTATACGTATTTCCTACTTTATCTGTTTCGAAAGTGCAGATGGTAAAATCATCCTCAATTTCTGGGTGATAAATGACTTGTATATTCTTGGCTTTATTTTCATATAAATTAGGATTATTTTTGTTTAGCTCAAAGCCTAATGCTCTAATGCTTTCAGGTATCGGTTTTGAACAAAAAATATCAATATCACTGCCTTTTAAAAATAAAGCCACTTGTCCAAGAATATTTTCAAATTCAGTGCCTTGATGTAATAAACGTAGGCATTCACGCGGACGGCTACCACGTAAAACCGCCTCCGGATCCCCTAGAAAGTCTAATATTTCTTTGACGCAAGCCATAACTGGGATGACCCCGACAAAGGTGCGTTCTAAGGTGTTTGTTTCGGGCTTTTCTTTTTCACCATCGATTGTTTCCACTTCACTCTCTTCTATTTTACATTCTTCTGCTAAGCGCTGCTGTTCTGCTTCGGCTTTACATTCTTCTTCTAAGCGCTGCTGCTCCTCTTCAGCCTTGCGTTCGGCTTCTAAGCGCTGCTGGTCTTCTTCAGCTTTGCGTTCGGCTTCTAAGCGCTGCTCTTCTTCAGCTTTGCGTTCGGCTTCTAGGCGCTGCTGTTCTTCTTCAGCCTTGCGTTCGGCTTCTAGACGATTTTGTTCTTGTACCTTAAGCTTCCTGTCACGTGCCAGTCTTTTTTTAACGTTTTTCCGTGCTTTTCTTTCTTTCAATCTAAGTTGTCGGTCTGCAAGTTGTTTTTGTTCAGCTTCAAGGCGAATCTGTTCTTCCCGCACTTTACTTGCTTCTTCTTGTGCTCTGCGTTCTTCTTCTTGTGCTTTTTGTTTTTCCTGCGCTAGACGGGTTTTTTCTTCGCGTTGGACTTTCTTTTCTTTTGCCTTACGTTCTTCTTCAAGTTGCGCTTCTCTTCGCTTGGCTTTACGTTCTTTTTCTTTTGCAAGGCGTTCGGCTTGTTTACGTTCCAATACTGCATGATCATGCGATTTACTTTCATTGGTTACGACAGGTTGCGCAAAACTTAACGACGATTTGATTAAAGGTACGGATGGTTGTTTTTCAGGCCGAACGGATTGTTGGACAGCATTCGAACTATTGGCTAATATTCCGTTTTGGAGACCCATGTAATATTCTGTTAACTTATCATCGCCTACTTTCTGCGCCTCTATTATTAAAGCGTTTAGTATTAACTCTGCTTTGACAGCAATATCAGTATCAAAGTTCTCATTTCCAACCTGGACAGAAAGTGCATAAGCTAATTCTGTCTCGTATTCATGTAACTCATCTGCCCTGAGTTGCGGATAGCGAGCTTGTAAAGCTATAACTAATTTTTCCCATAAAGAAACAGACTCCTCAGTAAAAAACTGACCTGTTGATGTAGCAGCATAAATTTCTTTAATTAACGCGACGATATGCTGATCACCGCATTTTTCATGGAAATTCATTAATTTAATTAATCCAAGGCGAGACGGATCGTGGAGTGCGGCCATAAAATAATATTTATTAATGTCAGCGGTATTTTGCGCGGGGGAAATGGCATTTTTTCTTTTTTCAAGTTGTTCTGCCATTTCAATTAATGCTGGAACATAGTGGCTATCTTTGTTTAAGATTGCTATTAGAATAGCATATGCGACACGTTTAAGGTTTTCGTCCTTGTATTTTTCGCCGTATTGACGGCAAATTCGATAAAAATCAAAAGTTTGAACAACTGCCAGCGGCGATAAATCAAATATTGATTGGCAGGCAGTGGTAATTTTTTCCAAATGCGTTCTTATTTCTATTTCAATGCGTTTGGCTCGTTTTGGATGAGTTAACATTGTATTCTGCAATATTTTAATTAGAAAATATCGCGCACTTAATTGTCCTGCTTCGCAGGATTCTTTTAACAAGCTCTTAGCTTGATTCAGTTTTTGTGTATTTCTTTCTTCCATTCCCTGAGTATACGAGAGTGAACCCAGCATAAAAGTGGCATAAGCATAATAAGATTTAAAAGTCGTTCTTTCTTCGCTGGAAATTTGACAGAGTAAATCAACACAGGTTTTTTCGAGGGCGGGTACATCCTTTGCAGCTTCATGTATGCGCGCGAGTTCATACAAAGCGACTATCTGTTTTGTTTTTTCATGTTGAGGATGTTCGTGCAAGGCTACTTTTTTAATTTCTGGGATGGTGGAGATAGGAGGTTCTATTTCTTCTGGCAAAAAACAAGCCGCCTTTTTTTTCAGCAATAATATTGTTAACTCATTAACAAGCGCGGAGGCTGCGGGAGATTGGTTTAATTGGTCCAATACTGTTTCGACAAACATAAACACGCTTTGATCATACGGTGCGTCCGTATATTCCTGATTGAGTAAATTCTTTAAGAGATTATAGAGGCATTTATTTTTTTGTTGTTCGTATGAAAGTGGTTTGTTAGCCAATTTACAATACAGTTGGCACATTTTAGGTATGAGAGATAATAGCTTGGGTCGACTGACCGTTTTTTCTTCACCGAATAAGGGACCTATTGCGGCTAATTCTTTTTTGATTTGTGCAAGATCGATATCGCGAGTGTTATGGAGGAAGTCGATTAATGGTTTGAATCCTAGTTCACAAGAGTAAATGCCTGCATGAAAATAATGCATCATAATTTTTTCAGGTGGTACGTTAATCTGACTACCAAACTTGCATGATAAGTCTCTTAAGATTTGTGCGATGATGAATTCTATGTTGCCCGGATGCGGATCTACTAGAGACAGAACATTATATATTGCATTCACATACTGTTCTGATCTTTGATCATTCCCCCGCTTATACTCCATTTCCCATATCAGACGTGAACATAATACTTGCGTGTTTTCTTTAGATAAGTTAGATAATCCCTGAGCATTCACTTGTGATGCCGCAACAATGATGTCTAATTGATTGGTGATTTGCTGTTTTAATTTATTTTCAATTTCTTTAAGTAGCACTGGATTTTGTAATTTTGAAAAAAATAATTCAACTAACCAAAAACGTGCGGCTAATTCACCGGCGATACTTGCTGCAATTAAATGCTTTCTCGCCTTCTCATAGTCTTTTTCATTTTGGATCTTGAGGTAGTTTTTGTAATATGCAACTCCCAAATCGTAGGGTGTTTGACGTAACATAGCCGCTCCTAGTTTGTGTATATTATATGCAATACCGTTTAATTTTTTGAATATTACCTTAACGTCTTTAAAAAACACAGATAGACTTTATCGGAAGGGTGTGTGTAGT
>CAYUYG010000259.1:0-3384 GCA_964449125.1 uncultured Coxiellaceae bacterium
GGGCTGACTTGGCATCGGCTGCGATGGCTGACCCGGCAAAGGGGGCATAGGCTGACCAGGAGTGGATGGGGCTGGCATGGATGGCTGAGCTGGCATTGGCTGGCTAGGTGTGGGCTGCATCGGTTGTGACTGGCTTGGCACGGCAGGAGCTGGCATCGTCGCGCTTGGATTGGCAGTCCCATTATTTCCCGAATTGACGGGTGTATTTGTTGTGGGTGTATTGGGTTTATCGACCATCTTCAAATTGCCGTTTGCATCAATAATCATTCCACCTTCATTGGCCGCCTGGTTAATGACATTGGGTGACTTGCCAGGGTTAGCGATAGGCGTTTCTGCAAAGGCTGTCGTCATAGCAAAAGCGGCTAAAACGAGAGGAAAAAAATTAGGCATTGGACAAATCCTTTTAGTCATGGAATGTAGGTCAATATAAAATACTGTTTCTTTTCTAGCAAGCCATTGAATCTTGGCTCAGAACCTCGTGACATAACCCGAAAGATCACGCACAATCTCACTAAATTCTTCAGGATAATGCGGCGAACTACTATCATGATAACTCAAAACTACGATACGCAGGAACTGGCTAAATTTGCCAAACTGGCTGCGCATTGGTGGGATACTTCCGGTGAACTTAAGACTTTACATCAAATTAACCCCTTAAGATTGCGTTATATTTTAGAAAAAGTCGATTTACAGGGTAAAAACGTTATTGATATTGGTTGCGGCGGCGGCATTTTATCTGAAAGCATGGCCCTACAGGGTGCAAACGTCACCGGCATTGATTTAAATCAATCCGTCATTGAAGTCGCTAAACTGCATCAACTGGAGAGTGGAACGAAAGTTGAATACCTACACACGGCAGCTGAAACCATTGCTGCAGAACGAGCCGGTCAATACGATGTCGTGACCTGCCTTGAAATGCTGGAGCATGTCCCTGATCCTCTCTCCATTATTCAAGCTTGCGCAACACTTGCCAAACCTGGCGCACATTTATTTTTCTCCACCATCAATCGCAATCCCAAAGCGTATTTGTTTGCCATTTTGGGCGCAGAATATTTTTTAAAGTTACTGCCAAAAAACACTCACGATTACGCGAAATTTATTCGTCCATCCGAATTGGCTGCTTGGGCACGCCAATCAGACTTATCGCCGCAAGAATTGCAAGGCATCGCTTACAACCCTTTCACACAACATTTCAGCATAACCAAAGACGTTGCAGTTAACTATCTCTGTTACGCTAAAAGGAATATCTGTGATGAATAATGTGCGCAGCGTTTTATTTGATTTGGATGGAACATTACTGGATACCGCGCCAGATTTGATTTTTGCGCTCAATCAATTGCGACTCAAACGTAATTTACCTGAATTACCTTTATCTGCCATTCGATCAATCGCCAATCTCGGCTCAAAGGCCATGATTAAACATGCGTTCGGTATAGAAGAAACTCATCCAGAATTTTTACATCTTCGCCAAGAATTTTTAGATGCCTATCAGCAGCATGTCGCCTCATTAACGAGTTTTTTTCCTGGCATGGATCAGGTATTGGCAGATTTAGATCAGCGAAAAATACCTTGGGGCATTGTTACGAACAAACCCACTAAGCCTGCTGTGGCCCTATTGCAATTTTTAAAATTTGATCATCGTCCAGGCTGCTTAGTTTGTGGTGACTCGCTCTCGACCTACAAACCCCATCCGGCCCCGATTCTGCATGCTTGCAAGCTACTCAAGCAAAATCCTGCTGATTGCCTTTATATCGGTGATGCTGCAACCGATGTTGAAGCGAGTAAAGCGGCAGGTACAAAATCATTAGTGGCTTTATACGGCTATATCCATGAACAAGAAAATCCGCTCGACTGGCAAGCAGATGGTTATGTGCGAGAGCCGCTTGAAATTCTGGATTGGCTTAAAAAATAAGCTGGTTAGTTTCTTTTTTAAACGTCACCTTGCAACACCTTCCCCTGAAGGGGAAGGTAACATTCGCTGACTGGCTTAGTCTTCCACTCGCTTAAATCGGAGAACGTTCTCTCCATTATCGGTAACTTGCTCGAGAAACATTTTTTTGGGCCTAACCCATATTTGATTAGTTCCAAATTCATCACAATCATACAGCGCCTTATAAACAATCATTTCCTCCCGCGTTTCGCTATGCCGAGCAATACCAATTACCTCATACAATTTTTTAGTTTTATAGTGTTGATATTTCCCGCTTAAATTATCATTTGCACTCATTTCTTTTTTCCATCACTTAATTAAATCTTAGTTTAGGTATTTCTTCTTTCCATTGCAGTTTCTTAACCTCTTTATCATTACGAGAGGCAAACAAACTTCTTTCCAGAATATAATGCGTAGCAGTAGCGACCATTGTAGAGCAAATTTTGGTTTCTGTTTTGGTTTCTCCATGCTGTATAGTAACGGTTGTTTCATGCTGTGCTTTTGCTGCCTTGGGATCATTCTCATCAATAGAATATCGTGACTCTTCGTCATAATGGGTAGTCAGCTTTATGAGTTCATAATAAGCTTTCCCCCAATCTTCATGCACTGTAAACGTGGAGATATTTTTATCCGTTAAAACACGCGTTATTTGCCTTGACGCTTTCGGTTCACTTAAATATTGGGTAGGAAGAGGTTCTGCTGTGACTGCTTCTTTAAAAGGAGTTAATTGTTTATCTATTTCTTGTGGAAGTCTACTAGGTAAAATAAGCTTGCCATTAGTAGTCATCTCTAATGTTACTGGCTCGAAAGAAGGCCATACCATTGGCCAGTAAGTGGTGGAAATAGAAACACGAATTCTATGACCTTTTGGAAATGAATGAGCAGCGCTGTTCAGTGTCATGGTGATTTCCATCGGTTCACCAGGAATAATCGGACTGTATTTCTCGAAAGAGTCTCTTACATTCAGATTTAAAATACCGTATGTAACTCGGAGAGATTCGCCTGATGGATGTACGTCATTTAATCGCACACACAGAAAAGCTTCTGGTTGATCAACGCTAACAGAAAATTTTAATACCGGTGATCCTAAAATTTCAAAGGGATCGGCTAAAGGCTTGGTATCAAAGCAAAGCGAACGAGCATCGTCTACGCGTTGATCGCTGGGTCTCTCTGGACTAAAGCCATATCCCATCCATGCACCTGAAACTTCACCGACCGTTTGGGGAGTGCAGATTTGATTCATGCTTGTGCGAGCTGATTTTCTGGTACTGAGTTTATTATTTCTATTAAAGAAAAATTTAACTGGATTGATGTTTTCACTCGGCCAACTCGGTTCAGCTACCCAACGTCCTGGACGAATTTCATACCAGGGTTGTTGCTTGACGCTGTCATTCATCCACACTCTAAGCTTTTGCTCCTCAAATATTCCGGGAACCAATCCTTTCCAGCCTTGG
>CAYUYG010000260.1:0-3371 GCA_964449125.1 uncultured Coxiellaceae bacterium
TGAATGCATTGCTTTCGGTGGCGTAGTCTGGCGTCATTTATCGGGTGCAGATTCACTGGCCGTAAACAATATAGAGATTGAGCATGATATCGATTTGCTCACTTCAATGCCAATAGATAGAATTCAAAAACTCTTTGGACCTCGACATAATACTCATGGTAAGGATTTATGTAGATATCACAATTATAATAATAGCAATATTCAAATAGACATTAATTTTAGTGCGGCTGTTAAAATTACTGACATACAAGGCGATTATACAATACGCACACTCTGCGCTGATATTCATTCTAATGTTTACGATCCTACAGGTTTGGGTTTGAGTGATTTACATGCACGCGCAGTTAAGTTAACCTGGCTAAATGCGTCAGCTTGCTTCAAAGATGATGTTTTTCGTATTTTTAATGGTCTTAATTTATTACGTGATTTGACTCCGTCAGGACAAGCATTTAATACCAATGTAAAATGGACGGATTATTTTGATCTTTTTGAAACAACTAATGCACCGATACAGCGTATTAAACAAAAGTTTTGTGAGCAGTTAAGTGACAATAAGCTTTTAGCCAGCTTGCTTGTTTTTGCGAAAACTGATTTCCTAAATTATTTATTTCCAGATTTGGTACAAGATAAAAAAACCATTGAATGGTTAGTCCGGCAAATAAAATGGGCCAACAATTTTAAAAATGTTAGTCATAAAGACTATGAAGAAAATATTATTATGCT
Source organism: uncultured Coxiellaceae bacterium (assembly GCA_964449125.1). Taxonomy (GTDB): domain Bacteria; phylum Pseudomonadota; class Gammaproteobacteria; order DSM-16500; family DSM-16500; genus Aquicella. The sequence goes on from CAYUYG010000260.1 coordinate 724, forward strand.
ATTTGTGGCTGCGAGTATTAATCTTCGTGAAGAAACAACATCGAGAGATGATTATTACTATACCACTTTAATTAAGATCCATTTGCAGAAGACCCGATTTTTTCGTGAAGTATTTCCTTCTTCAGATGAATCAATTATCCCACGAATAAAAGCGATGGTTGACACTCGCTTATTCCAAGCATCACAAGAAGGGCAAATTTTGCAAAGACCACAAGCGCCGCAAATGCAATCAGCGCCGCAACCTCAGCCTAAATTGTTTCAGACACAACCAAGGCCAGGGCAACGCCCGCCGCAAGGAGCGCAGGGACAGCAATCAGTGCAACCATCGCAAACTCAAAGTAATTCAGGGGCGCGAATCCCTCATCAACCAACGTTGTTTGGAAGAGCAAATACTCAGCCAACGCAGCCAATAGTTGGGCAACAAAGTCAGAACAACAACCAGCCCAGCAGTAGTAAGAAATTTCATCGAAGAGGAAGAGTGTAACTCGCAGTTAATCGAGCAACTGACCATATCGATCAAGTGCTCGATTATATTCAATTTATAAGGCCGATTGTAATCCTCTAACGTTTACAATCCTATTTAAACGATATGGAGAAATGAAGCGTGAAAAAATTAACAGGCAAATGTCTCTGTGGTGCAATTACTTATGAAATTAATGGAGATCTAGGGACTATAGTAAACTGCCACTGTTCGAAGTGTCGACGTTGGCACGGTACTGCCTTCAGAACACGCTGCACTATTAAAAGCGACGATTTTAAGTGGGTGAAGGGCGAAGATAATTTATCCAAATACCATTCTTCAAAAAATGTAATTAAAACTTTTTGCAAAATATGCGGATCGAGTTTAATTAGTCTGTACGAGGATAGGCCAGATTACATAGGAATACCTCTTGGTGGTCTTGAGCAAGATCCTGGTAGTCGACCCATTGCAAATATTTTCGTCGGATCTAAATCTCCTTGGTACGATATTACCGATAATTTGCCACAGTACGAAGAATTACCAGATATAGATATCGATGCAAGATTACAAAAAGAGTAATGCAAACAGGTGAAATAGTGAAGATAAGTGTTCGTCAATGCACATTGGTGAACGCTTACACTGTATGTGCATAACGTATTCTTTGAAATGCTAAACAACGTGTGGCAAGTTAAGGTTGACTCTTAGGCGTTGCGTTTTCTGGTTCTTCATCATCAAATAATCCTTCTCCAGTCGTTGACGGATCAGGGGTAGCTGTTAGCTTAGGCATACTCGATGTCCAGCTGGTGTGTAAGTTGCGACTAGGTAGACCCATGGATCTTTGCGAGCTTAGGCTTATTTCTAAAATGCTAACAATTTCTGCATGAATACCTTCTAACTCATGCGAGTAAATTTCTTTGCAATAAATTCCTGCTGCACCCATTTTTATGTCATATTTAGAAAACAATGCTTCAAAATAATGTAATTGATTAGCGGAATCTAGTTTGGGTTGAATATAAAAATGATAATTATGTTTATCTGCATCATAGAATAACTCGCTCACAACCCCTAAAGTTACTAAACGAGGCAGAATTTGGCGCAAATTTTGTGCGTGCAGTAAATTTCGATACAAATCCAAATCATTAGGGTAATACATTAATTTAATACTGGTTTCATTAACTTTCTCATAAATTTCTTCTAAGTCTGATTCAGGAATTTTTATATTGAATGTTTGTTCTCCGCCTGAAATTTCAATTTTGCTTGCAACCATAACAAACGATTTTAAGTATTTTATTAAATTATCACCATACTCTCTTAAGTTAACTGGGCTATTAAATGTCGCACTTAAAGTATAGTAACCATCAGTTTGAGTAATTTTCCAGCTGACAATTACATCATAAGTAATTCGTAGATGATTGAGTATGACGGTACCATCGATAGAGCGTAGCGAAGTGTATTTCTTTCCCGCCATTATTTTCTCTAAATTTTCCAACAAATCCACCATGCGTTTATCCATTTGCAAATAGTGTCTAAATTGCGTAACTATGGCTTCACGCGCCTTGATAGCTCTCTGACGAACTGCCCGTAAATCGTCAATAATTCTTTGGGAACACTCCCGATTGGCTTGATTGTAAAACGAATCACCAGTGAATCTTTGCTCCCATTCCCCAAATTTTACAATGTAGTTATTAAAGATAATAATATCAGTGTCCGGAGAAATCATCGCCATTCCTTGCCTAAATGTTTCATCATAACCCGACAATAAAGCCTCTGATATAGGTTCATCGCAGAGACGTGCTAAAATAATTAAGCCTTGAATAATTTCATGGCGAGGGCAGTCAGAAAATACAGAATAATTTTTATACTCACTATTCGTTATGCTAAAATCATTATTTATCTTTACATGAGTTTTAGGATAAGCGTGTCCAAAATCAATCCCTACAAATTCATTATCAACAACTAACTTATTTTGCCCTTGAGATCCAATAGCATCCCTATCACTTTGTGCAATTAATAAAAGTAAGTAACGCCCAAAATTTTTAATGGTATTGTCCGATAAGGCTGGAATAAGAGGTCTGTCGGTAGAAGAATTTTGTTGAACATCTTCTGCATCGTGTACCCGATAATTTCCAGAAAATTTAGAGGTGGTTGAGGTGGAATCAGCAGAAGTATTTTTTTGGGAGTTACCTTT
>CAYUYG010000261.1:0-3362 GCA_964449125.1 uncultured Coxiellaceae bacterium
TATTACGCATGCGTTTTGGTATCAACATGAACACTGACCATACTCTCGAAGAAGTGGGCAAACAGTTTGATGTGACGCGTGAACGTATTCGTCAGATCGAAGCGAAAGCCTTGCGTAAACTCCGTCATCCATCACGTGCGGAACAATTGCGCAGCTTCTTGGAAGAACAAGAATAGTAACCCTCCTCTGCCGCTTAATGCGGCAGAGTTCGTTTAGGAGCTTCTTATGGTAATTCTTATTATCTCTATTCTAATTGCAGCCGTCGTTCTGTATGTCATCGCCACCTACAACCGTTTAGTTCGCTTACAAAATCTTGTCAAAGAAGGTTGGAGCGGCATTGATGTGCAATTAAAACAGCGTGCCAATCTTATTCCCAACTTAGTGGAAACCGTAAAAGGCTATATGGGTCACGAACGCGGTGTATTGGAAAATGTGACTGAATTACGCGCGAAGGCCATGAGCTCCGGTACCATTGAAGAACGTGCTGCGAATGAAAATATGCTGACCCAAGCATTACGCCAGTTATTTGCTGTCTCTGAAAATTATCCGGATTTAAAAGCCAGCCAAAACTTCATTGATTTGCAGCAAACGCTGACATCCATTGAAAATCAGATTCAATTAGCTCGACGCTATTACAATGGTACCGTGCGTGATTTCAATATCACCATTCAATCCTTCCCAAGTAATTTTGTCGCCCAAAGTTTTCATTTTCAGCCCGCGCAGTTCTTCGAAATCGAAGATAATAAAGAACGCGACGTACCAACTGTTAAATTTTCCTGATGCGGAGTGTGGCTTGCGTAAACTTTTTTTTGTTTTTTTACTATTAAGCTGCTCCCTTGCTTATGCCTACGATAACGAAAAAATTGACGACTTCCAGAGCAATATCGTCGTCAATCAAAATGCATCCATTGATATCACTGAAACCATACGGGTTTACTCTACCGGCAATCTAATTAATCACGGCATCGTACGGCGTTTCCCCACTGATTATCGCGATAGTTACGGCGTCAAACGTCACACTGATTACCTTGTCAAAGCCGTATTGGTCAATGGCCAGCCTGCCCCGTATTTCACAAAAACTGGAACGGATCAGATTGCCATTTTTATTGGCGACAAAAATGTTACTTTGTGGCCCGGTTATTACACTTACACGATTCATTATTTAGTTAACAAAGCGATTAATTTTTTAAGCGACGCCGATGAATTGTATTGGAACATTACCGGCAACCAATGGGATTTCCCAATTCTGCATGCGCAAGCGAATATCACCTTACCCTCGCAAGCAAGTATCATCAATTATCATGGTTATACGGGTTATGCTGGCACCAAAGGTCTAGATTTTAGTGTACAAAAGCCGGCCGCCAATCAAATTAGCTTTACCACAACGACTGCCTTGCCACCTCAATCGGGTTTAACCATTGCTGTTGCTTGGCAAAAAGGCTTGATTACAGCGCCGACCACCCCACCCACTCAATATACTATTCCAGTCCTTGTCTTATTATTATTTATTTACTTCATGATTGTCTGGAGCCGTTACGGCCGTGATTCACGTGAAGGAACTATTATTCCTTTATTTGAACCACCGCTGAATTTATCTCCTGCTGCCATGCGCTTTATTTCGCGTATGGGCGAAGATCAAAAAACCTTAACTGCTGCGATTGTGAGTCTAGCAACGAAAGCTTATTTATCGATACAGGATTTGAGCGGCACCTTTAGCTTAGTGAAACAAACCAATACGCCAGCTCTTCCACCTGAAGAAGAAGCGATTGCGAAAGAATTATTTTCCACTTCAACTTCGTTGACGCTTAAAAACAGTAATCGCACGGAAATTAATTTAGCCGAAAGCGCATTAACACAGAGTTTAAAAGCTAATTACCAAAGCAAGTATTTCCTCACCAATACGAAGTATTTTGTCTACGGTGTTCTATTTAGCTTGCTCATTCTCGGCGCCATTATTTTAAGCGCCGAAGACCAACACGAAGCTTTATTTGCCGTCGCTTGGATTTCGGTGTGGTCAGTGGGTTCGCTCATCCTTGTTATGAAAGCCATTAAAGGGATTTTCAAACTCTTTGCTTATTTTACATTTGGGAATTTAACCAGCGCCCTTTTTTACACCGTCTTTGCTGCTGTCTTTATAGGTGCTGAAGTGCTAGCGGCCTTTGCTTTCACTGAAAAACTACCCGTCATGATTATTGTGTCTCTAATCGGCGTCATTGCGTTAGATGTCATATTTTATATTTTATTGAAAGCACCGACCGTTGAAGGTCGCAAACTGATGGATCAAATAGCGGGCTTTAAATTGTTCTTAAACACCACTGAGCGATTCCGCTTAGAAATGTTTCATGCGCCGGAAAAAACGCCTGAGATGTTTGAAAAATATTTGCCCTACGCCATCGCTTTGGATATTGAAAATTCCTGGGGCAAACAATTTGAAGACACCATAAAAGCAGCGGGGCAAGATCCCAGCACCTATCAGCCAAGCTGGTATAGCGGCAATCGCGCCTTTACAGCGGCGACACTCTCCTCCTTCCCTGCCATGCTTAATAGTGGACTTAGCTCCGCCATTTCATCCGCCTCAGCATCATCGAGCTCCTCAGCAAGCGGCGGAGGCGGCTCCTCTGGAGGCGGAGGAGGCGGTGGCGGAGGCGGCTGCTGGTGATTTTTATTTGTTGCGTAGATAAAGACTAGAAAGGCAGTAAACTTCGATATATCATTGCACTTCGGTTAGATCGCTAACCAAACCCTTCACGGGCCCATAGCTCAGTTGGTTAGAGCAGAGGACTCATAATCCTTTGGTCCTAGGTTCAAGTCCTAGTGGGCCCATAGAAATAAAAAAGCTAACTTAAAAAGTTAGCTTTTTTATTTCTAAGATTCGTTAGAGTTGAACCGTGCTTAGGTTCACAAATCGGCAGGATAGCCGATTTGCACAGCTGAAAGCTGCCCGCAGGGCGAGCGCCATGCCTGCCCCGCACTTGATGCGGGGGATGGCGCGAGTGAACTCCTAGTGGGCCTCTAGTAAATCAAATAGTTACGCCAAACTCCACTCGCCGATTAAAACAGTATGTGTAATTCTGGTGTAACTGCGCCATAACTGACAACTCAACTATCTTTCGCGGTATAATAAATAGTTAGGAAATAGTGAATTAGGAGGTTGGCGCGTTAATTTTAAAAAGATATGCTCTTCTTTCATTGCTTTTCTTATTGAATCGTGTCGATTGAATTAATCAGGCGATACTATCTCTCTGCCATGAGGTATATTTACTTCTGGCGGTAAAACAACGATTGCTAGACATACAAGCGTAAGTGTCAAGGCTAAAATGACCATTAATTTCATTGTCATTAAATCAATCCAAGTATGAATA
>CAYUYG010000262.1:0-3352 GCA_964449125.1 uncultured Coxiellaceae bacterium
AAAGCAAAAGGTTTGCCCAATGCATGCCGAATTATGGCCTCTCCACTCATAGAAAACATAAACAAACACATTCAAAAAAAATATCACCTAAAACCCACCCAAAACGTCGTAAAAAGCTTTTCTATGATCTATTTTTATTTGGATCATGAAATCTTAAACACATATAACCAAAAAGAACAAACAACCGTAATTCAGGACATCAAAAAATATTACGACGACCCGAAAGCTCCATGCTTAATAACCTGATCACTAATCCCATTGATACGTCGAGGGTACAAAAATTCCGGACATGGGTGCGCCGCGTAGGCCTGTTTCACAGTTTTTAGCGGCATTTATCTTAAGCATTAGATGATGGATTTGAGCAAGCGGATGTGACATATCTGCTTGCTCAGGATGATAATCTCATCCTTTGTAAAACCAAACGCCATCGGCCTGTATCATCAATAAATTACGCACCGAGACGTTTCAATGGGTGTGGCAGGATAAGTTCTGTAAGCTTGGTGTTTTTGCTCGACATAAGTTGTGTGTAATCATCTTGTACTTTGTAGCCATGCACCGACCCATACCCACCCATCTCACAGGCATAATCAAATCCCAAACCCGAAAGAGAATCACACGAGAGGGAAATATAGCACCAACATCGCCAAGTTTGAAATTGAAGCTACGATTTGCTTTTTCTTTTTCTTCGACACGATAATAGAGCCCCTGTGCGACATCTTGTGCAATATTGGCTGGCAAAAACCGTTGTACGTAGCCTATAACCTGTCGCCCAAATAGGTCTCGTCTATTCCAATCCCAGCGCTCAAAATTCTCATTATAAACCGCACATGCGCTAATGAGATGTTTTGGGTTAAACACGATTTCCTGCTGCGAACGAAGGGTGAAATCATCCCTAAATTGATTAAATGCCTGGCAGAGTAATGAATCATTTTGTTGCAGATTTAATTGTGCTTCCACATCAGCATTGTTGCTTTGCGTGATTACACCAACCAGTGCACTGAAGTCAAATGGCATTTGTGCTTCATAATGTTGCTCATGGCCTTCCGGGAAAATTTCTTTATACTCGCGGATCACCTCTGCATTGATCATGTACTTCTTTAATACTTCACACATTTCATCATCCCATGCACAAAGGGCTACCTGAAATGGGGTCAGGCCCTCAATGGTACGTCTTGAATAATCGACCGCTTTGCCTTTGGCAGATAATAATAATGGTGATCTCTCAAGTATCAGTGCTTCCGTTTTATTGATATCACCTTGCGCCACGGCAAGCATGAGCGGACCCACTAATACCTCTAGCAACTCGTGCATCAACTCACCAGGTAATTTATTTTCGCCTTCTCCGATAGTTTTCTCTACCGTGCCAGTTGCGGCGCTATAAGATGCAATGCAATTTAAGGTAAGCTCTTTTAAGGTTGGAAATAGTTTCGTGGAATTCACGGTTGCCCCTCGTTATTTGATCTAATTTTGAACTATATTGATTATATGGGGCAATTCTTAAACAATCTTAATTGGCTATCGGCCCTCCAAAAAAAAACCAAAGTCGACTCTTTAATAATACTGTGCAATTAATTGTTTTTTTTGAATATTTGATTTATTTACGATCAGGAAAAGACTCTTTACAAGCTGATGATAAAAAAGTATTCTTATTGCTCAATATTCGAGATTATTTGTTTTATGCAAACACTATCCTACAAAGCACAGCAAACATGGCGTTGGCGCGATTAAGCATCGCTCGTTTACGTTTTGTATTGTCTTTTTGCTGGAGGATAGATCGTGATAAAAAGTTTTTCTATAAAAATCAAAGGCTTAACAGCTCTCCGTTGGCGCCACGCGGCGCACTCTACTTTTATACCTAAAAACTTATGTCAGACATTTTCGGAGAGCAAACATGAAGACCCTTATAGCAAAAACTGCCACCCTCGTTTTACTGGGCTTATCACTGATAGGCTGCCAAGCTGATTCCAATAAAAAGAAAATTGGCATCATCGTGCCGATTGAACACAAGGCAATGGATGATATCACCAACGGATTTGAAGCAACCCTACGCGCAGAAACCAAACAACCGCTTAAATTCAAGATTGCCAATGCCCAGGGCGATCTCAATCTTGAACGTGCGATCATTCTGCAAATGAAAAATGAAGCGTATGATTTGATTGTGCCCATCGGGACGGATGCAGGTCACATGACAGCGGCCAATATTCAAGACAAACCTATTTTAAGTCTGGCTTCAAGCTATACGGAACAAGAACGCACGCAGCGCAAACCTTGCAATGTGGCTGTGCTACATGATGAAATTCCCGTCGCAAAACTCGTTTCATTTCTGCATCAAGTCTATCCCAATATTAAAAACATCGTGCTCGTACACAGTGCGGCTGAAAAAATTTACCCAGATGTGCAAACGGCCGTCAATATTGGCAAAGGCTATGGCATGCAAATCAAACCCATGCTTGCTGCCACATTGAACGATTTATATAGTATTGCCAATGCCATGCCTGATAACACGCAAGCTATTTTAGTCTTAAAAGACAATCTGATTGTCAGCGGTATTGCGACACTTGCATTGCAAGCGGAAAAACGACACATCCCTTTAATCACGTCTGACCAAGGTTCCGTGCAAGATGGTGCTGCATTTGCACTCGGCGTGCATGAGCGTGATATCGGTGTGGAAGGGGCAAAACTGGCTGCGCAAATTTTAGCAGGAAAACCCGCTTGTTCGCTGCCCATCGTCACCATGAGTAAACTCACCGTATTTGTTAATCCCGATGCACTCGCTAAAGAAAAACAAACAATGGAATCCATCGCAGCGGCAGCAAAACAAAACCATTATGCCGTGGAAACCGTGAGCGGAGAAAAAAACTAATGGCTTTTTTGCTTTCAATATTGACCCAAGCCATTACCTTTCTACCTTTGGCATTTGGAATTAGTATCAGTTATCACATCTTGCGTGCAACGGACATGACCATGGACGGTAGCTTCGTCATTGGCGCAGCGGTTTTTGCCCGCCTGGTCACACTTGGTTATTCTCCTCTACTCGCCGCCGCTGCTGCCTTAATTAGCGGCGCGTTATGCGGCATGTTATCTGCCGTCATTCAACGCGGCGGCCGAGTCGACTCATTGCTCGCTGGTGTGCTGGCGACATTTATTTTAAGCAGCGTGAATTTAATTATCATGGGCAAGCCGAATATTGGCTTATTAACTCAGTCAACACTCGTTTCTTCTGCATTTGCAGTGAGTGAAATAACGGGTTGGTTGCTGACTGGTATTTACGCCATTCTGATTTGTGCCGTGGTGTTTATTATTCTGCGTTCCAAAATTGGTTTGGCATTACGCGCTTTTGGCGATAATCCTG
>CAYUYG010000263.1:0-3351 GCA_964449125.1 uncultured Coxiellaceae bacterium
ATGTGTGTGCCAAGGCCAGCTCGCATCGTCATCTCGTTTATCCTAAAACTTATTTCCCCGGGTTCATCTGTATAATCCGTCAGCAACTTGTGCCTGAAGCCGCAAATACCTTCCCAAGTGGGCGTTTGTTCATTCACTGTATGAGTGAGATCTATAAATTTTAAATTATCTAGACTGAATATTGTTTTTGACATAAGCTTTTTTCCATAAAAAATTGGCTGACTTTTATACCACGCAGGTGAACCATGACACGAATCGGCACGCCCTATACCCGTACCGCCACTAAATTAATGTTGCTAGGATCAGGGGAGCTTGGCAAAGAAGTGGCAATCGAAGCACAACGTTTAGGCATTGAAGTCATTGCCGTTGATCGTTATGCCAATGCACCAGCTATGCAAGTTGCGCATAAAAGTCATGTGATTTCCATGCTGGATGCAGACGCCTTGCGAGCAGTTATTGAAGCAGAATCACCAAATTTTATCGTACCCGAAATTGAAGCAATTGCAACCAGTACCTTGGTGGAGTTGGAGCAACAAGGTTTTAATGTTGTTCCCACTGCGAGAGCTACGCAATTAACAATGGATCGCGCTGGCATTCGTCGTCTTGCTGCTGAAGAATTGCAATTAAAAACTTCCCCGTATCAATTTGCTAATTCGCATGACGAATATTTAGCAGCTATCGCAGCTATTGGTCTTCCCTGTGTCGTGAAGCCATTAATGAGTTCATCGGGTAAGGGTCAAACGATTGTAAAACATCAACAAGATATTGAGCGGGCCTGGAATAATGCGCAAACTCAAGGTCGTACAGCGACAAGTAATGTCATCGTAGAAAGTTTTATTCCGTTTGATGATGAAATAACTTTGTTAACGGTTCGTCATGTTGATGGTACACTTTTCTGCGCTCCCATCGGCCATTTACAAGTGAATGGGGATTATCGTGAATCCTGGCAGCCGCATCCCATGGCGCCCAATTTACTTAAAAAAGCAGAAACCATGGCAAAAACGATTACGGATGCATTGGGTGGATTCGGATTGTTTGGCGTAGAATTTTTCCTGAAAGATGATGAGGTATATTTCAGTGAAGTATCACCGCGGCCACACGATACCGGTTTGGTTACCTTGGTTTCGCAAGATAGTTCTGAGTTTGCATTGCACGTGCGCGCGATACTCGGTTTGCCCATTCCTTCCTTGCGTCAATTAGGTCCCTCTGCTTCTTGTGCATTGTTGGCATACGGTCATGGTACGCAAATTTATTATCATCATCTTGATCAAGCTTTAATTTTTCCCGATACACAAGTACGATTATTTGCTAAACCAGAAGTACAGGGTGAGCGGCGCGTTGGGGTAGCCTTAAGTAAAGGGGAAACAATTGAAAAAGCGCGTGCACAAGCCAGGGCAGCTGTTCAAGCTATTAAAGTGGAGGTGGTTGAGGCGCTTGAATAATCCTTCTGGTAAATTTTTTTTTAAATTAAACCCATTTCTTTTTCCAAAAATACAACATCATCAAAACGGCCACGCCAATCATGCAGATAAGTGCAATAGGATAGCCGTAGGCCGAATGCAAGCCTGGCATGATTTCAAAATTCATCCCGTAAATACTGGCGATGGCGGTGATCGGGATAAAAATGGTGGTGATGACGGTAAGCGTCTTCATGATTTCATTCATTCGATTGGTCAAGCTGGAGAGATACATATCCAGCATATTAGATAAAAGATCACGGAAGGTTTCCAGTGTATCAATGGCTTGCACAGTATGATCGTATAAATCACGTAAATAAACTTGTGTAAACGGTGTAATAAATTCTTCTTCGCCATGCATCAAATGGCCCATTGCTTCGCGCATTGGCCAAATGGCTCTCCGCAGCATTAACATTTGTCTTTTCATGCGATAAATCATACGAGGTGTTTGCGGCGTCGGGTTGTTAATAATGATTTCTTCCGTTTTTTCAATTTGATCTCCAAGCGTTTCTAGGACAACAAAATATTCATCGATAATGGCATCCATTAATCGATACGCTAAATAATCAGGTCCTTGTTGCCGCAAACGTTGATTAGAGGTTTTTGTTAAGCGCTCACGCACATTATCAAAGAGATGGGTATCTTGTTCGTGGAAGGATAATAAAAAATCTTTGCCCAGCACTAAACTGATTTGTTGTGAAGTAAAGCTATGTGTTTTTTTGTGTACAACTAACGCTTTCAGGGTAATAAATAAATAATTTTCAAATTCTTCAACTTTCGGCCGCTGTTCAACATTCAGAATATCTTCAATGGTTAAGGGATGTAGATCAAATTGCTTAGCGATTTGTGTGATGCCATTGGTATCATGCAAGCCTTCAATATTAAGCCAAGTTATGCCTTCTATCTTTTTTGAACTTAAACACGTCGCTAAATCAGGGGTGGTTTTGATTTCACAAGCATCTTTATTGTAAAAGGTGGCGGTTAATACAGTGGGTGTCTGTTTTTTTTCACCGGTATACGAAGCAGTGCCAGGTGGTTGACCAGCTTTTTTAGCACGTTTGTGAATTTCGGAAAACATAGACCTTTCCTTGGCTAATTTTGTTTTCTATTATATACCCATTATTCTGCAAGATGCGAATCAGGAAGATTATGAAAAAAATATTATGGGTTCTATTCAGTAGTCTTCTATTTCTTTTACTGTTATCCCTATGGGGTTTTTATCTAAGTGTGCGCCCACTCAGAATAGTGACGCAGGGCACACCAGCTGATCTTGGGGTGCAGGCAGAAAATGTCGAATTTGAGACGTCTGATTATGTCACCATTCGCGGCTGGTTTATTCCCAGTGTCCACCCAACCAAAAAGACCATTCTGTTACTGCACGGGTACCCAGCGGATAAAGGCAATATCTTGGCATCACGGTTATTTTTGCATACTGATTATAATCTGCTTTTTATCGATTTCCGATATTTTGGGGAAAGCGGCGGAAAGTATTCGACAATTGGTAAGTTCGAGACCTTGGATGTTCAGGCTGCCGTCCAGTTTTTACATAAACGGGGTTTGGATAAAGTGGGGATTTGGGGTATTTCGATGGGGGCATCGACGGCATTGATGGCTGCTCCACAAATTCCGCAAATTCAAGCAATGGTGCTTGAAAGCCCTTATGCGCGACTCGATTGGCTGGCCTATGATCAGTATCCTGTTCCCATTTTAAATCGCCTATTGGGTGAAATGATGCGGATGTGGGCGTGGATTTGGTTCCGATTTGATCTTGAAACAATTTCACCTCTCAGTGCGGTGAAAAATTTGAATATACCCATGCTTTTTATTTATTCCAAAACGGATAATGTTATTCCTTACAAGCATGCACAAATCATGCAGGATGCTTTGAAAAATA
>CAYUYG010000264.1:0-3349 GCA_964449125.1 uncultured Coxiellaceae bacterium
GAGGTGGGGCGCGAGGTGGTGGTCGGCCAGGTCATCGGGCTCATCGAGGAGATGAAGCTCTTCAACGAGATCAAGTCGGACAAGGCCGGACGGGTCGTCCGGGTCATCGCGGAGAGCGGCGCCCTCGTGAAGGCGAGGCATCCGCTGCTCGAGGTCGTGCCGCTGTGACGATGCGTCAGTCCGCTCCGACCGTGCGCTGGGCCCGCATCAGCGGGTGGGGAGCCTATGCCCCAGCGGCGATCCTGACGATATTGCTCGGAGTCTGGCTAATCAGTTTCAATGCCAAAGCGTATATGCACATGGTTTGGTTACACATCAAGCTTAGCCTGGTTCTTTTACTGATCATTTATCATTGGTATCTGGGTCACTTGCGAAAAAAATTCCTAGCAAACGATAATACTCATACCCAGCGTTTTTATAAAATGATCAATGAAATTCCCACATTGTTTTTGATTAGCATTGTTATTCTTGTGGTCGTGAAACCATTTGGCATAACTGCTTAATTATCCTGATTGCACAGCGCTGCTGTGCAATCCTTATTTGAAACGTTTTAGTAGTTCTGATTCCCCCACAAATTTAAATTCAGCGTCTGCTTCACTCACCACTTGTATTGCTTGAAACAGACTATTCCGCAATAAATTGGATGATGGCGATCTCGGGATTGGCAATAACGGTATAGTCGCTGGCAGCATTGTTTCTACAGTTTCCGGCATAATGGCATCAGCAGGAATATAATTATCAATGACTTTAAACTCCTCTTCTTCTTTCGGATCCTTCTCAACAACAACCATGTCATCAAGGTCTTCTACAGAGGGATAAGGCAGAGATGATGCCGCAGGACTTTCTGCTTGCTTGCTGAGCACTGGTAAGTTTTCTGCATTCAACTCATCAGTCTGTGATTCAACTCTCAGTACTTCATCATAAGAAATGGCGTCCTCAGCATACGTTAGAGCTCTTTGAAAAGCAGCCGAAGGCACTAATAATGAAGCGCGTGCCGGATTAACCTCCGCGCAACGCAAGACATAATTTACAAAATTAAATACATCGTCCCACTCTTTACGCATTGCACACTTGAGAATATTTTGAATATTTTCTCCTACGATCATCGTAGGTAAATAAATAAGAATCGAAGCGCCATAGGAGTTACGAAAATCCTGAAATCCCTGCATCAGGTTTTCAATTTTTGCGCGCTTGTATTTCAAATGTAAATTAATACCCGGCAATTGCACGATAGTCTCCACGGATTGCAATTTTTTGGGCAATACAATCCTCATAACCCAACCACTAAACGGCCATGAGTAAATATTTTTAAGCATTCTAATTAGCGGCCCCCGCAACTTCGGATTAGCAAGACGCGGAATAACCATTTCGCCCACATCTTTCACCACAGACGTAGCTATATCATGGTTCCATTTCAGTAAATTACGCTTGAATTGTCTCTCATCCACTGGTAGAGGTTGATCACGGGTATAGGAAATAAAAATATTCAATTGACCAATAAAATTAGTCAAAGCATCATCGATAAAAGCGCTTTGCACGCCCGTATAGTGATAAATGACATAATTCCAAAATTCTACTGACACCGCCAATGACAAACCAAAGCCAAACAAATGCGCTTTATTTTGACTAAATAATCGTTCACGATGCTCCGTGCATTTATCCTCGCCAAACTTGTATTCCGTCATACTTTTTCCCATGACGAGTGCTTTAAAGGGCACGACGGTGAGAAATTTTGCAAACGGCAATACCACCGGGGGCAACATGCCTTTCAACAGCAAGTTAAGTATTTGCAATGCGAGGATATCGCTTATATAAAGTACGGGTTCCATCAGTAAACCCTGTACTTGATTTGCCTTGTTATGGCTGCACGCTTTCGTTACAGCTTTATCAACATTTTCCTCATACGCTGCGCTTGCCACCGCGCCGTTAAAACCAAATAAATTATCGAAGGTGCGTACAATACCCTGGTTAATAAGATAACTATAAGCAAACACATCCACCGCCATTTCGGCATAAGAATCCTGAGCTTCTGGATGGTACTGATTCAATAAATTTTTACTATATTCGTAAACAAAGGCGGTACCGGCATAGATAACCATGTTATGCCAAAAAGAGGAACCTATGGCTGCTCGGCTTTTAGAAGCACCCACAAAAGCAGGTAAGACTGCGGTATGCCAAGGCATGGAATATCCCGACCAAAAACGCACAAAAAAATTATAGGACTCTTTTCTGACCGTGGGGGAAGATAATACTACGTTAGTTAAAGATGAAAACTCTGAAAGTTTGTTTTTAGCGTCGTACAGAACATGCTGAATTTTGTCATTAGCCCAAGAAAATGATTCGCTGATCCGTGCAAAAATTCCCTTCATCCGTGCTTTCCTCATACTGCCTCTTAAATTTGAAGATAGCACCGACGTCTTAAGAGATTATTAAAAGCAAAAGCCCACGTCAGCTAACATGGGCTTTGGATAAGGAAAAATCAGGCATTCGCGACGAGCGGATTTTCTTGGAGTTTTGCAAATACTTTGCTGGCAGCATTAAGTGTGCGATCAATTTCTACATCCTTGTGCGCGGCTGAAACAAACCCTGATTCAAACGCTGAGGGCGCCAGATAAATTCCTTCTTGCAGCATGCCATGGAAGAAACGCTTAAAGAGAGCGACATCACAAACAGCCGTTACTTCTTTTTCTGATTTAATCTGACTTGCATTCGTAAAGAAAATACCAAACATACCGCCAATAGCATGAGCAAACAAATCAATGTTTGCTGCTTGCGCACGCGCGCGTAAACCATCAACTAGTTTATTGGTTTTCACAGTTAAATTTTCATAAAAACCAGGTGCAGATACCAATTCAAGTGTGGCCAGTCCTGCCGTCATCGCGACCGGGTTACCGGACAAGGTTCCTGCTTGATAGACCGGGCCCAAGGGTGCAATAGTCTGCATGATATCTTGTTTGCCGCCGAACGCGCCGACTGGCATGCCACCACCAATTATTTTACCCAATATCGTTAAGTCCGGTGTAATTTGGTAATGTGCTTGCGCACCACCCAGTGCAACGCGAAAACCAGTGATGACTTCATCGAATATCAATACACTGCCGTATTGATCACAGACATCACGCAAACCCTGTAAAAAGTTAGGTTCCGGCAGTACACAATTCATGTTTCCTGCTACGGGCTCGACAATGATACAAGCACTATCTTTGCCATATTTTGCAAACAAAGCCTGCACATCGTCTAAATTATTGTATTCTGCAACCAAGGTATGTTCTGCAACACTTGCAGGTACACCCGCTGAACTTGGCACACCGAATGTGAGCGCACCTGAACCGGCCGACACTAACAAGCT
>CAYUYG010000265.1:0-3329 GCA_964449125.1 uncultured Coxiellaceae bacterium
CGCTGCCTAATTTAATTGTCGGCACCGTGGGTAGTGGTAAAACACATGCTTTTGTCGAAGATAATTTACGTTTATTGGGTTGTTTAGAAAAACGTGAACCAGGTTGTAATGCAAGGCGTTTAGCCGTCATTGCAGCAGCGGCAGTGTTATGCGGTGAATTATCATTACTGGCTGCTCAAACTAATCAAGGGGAATTGATGCGCAGTCATGTGAAGCTGGAAAGACAAACTGTTTCGCGGGTGCGCTGACCTGCATTGTGGATAATCAAAGAGGATATATCGTGGTCAAAGTGGGAATCGACAGTTTAGCAATCTACACATCGCGTTATGCGTTTGATCTCATTACCCTGGCAAAGGTGCGCGGTGAAGATGCAGATAAATATCATACTGGCTTAGGACAACATACTATGTCCATGCCACCGCCAGGCGAAGATATTGTGACGATGGGCGCGAATGCAGCAAGACAAGCTTTGCGTGATATTGATTTGAATACGATTGAAATGTTGTTGTTTGCTACAGAGTCTGGCATCGATCAATCCAAAGCAGCGGGTATTTATGTGCATGACTTGCTAGGCTTGCCTGCGCGTTGCCGCGTGCTTGAATTAAAACAAGCTTGTTATAGTGGTACAGCGGCGCTGCAATTAGCCTTACCTTTCCTGCGTGAAAATCCCGATAAAAAAATTCTAGTTATTGCATCCGATGTCGCTCGTTATGGTTTGTATACAACCGGCGAATCGTCGCAAGGTGCAGGAGCGGTGGCCATGGTATTGTCAGCCAATCCACGCGTCATTGCATTCGAGCCGGAATACGGCGTCATGACTGAAAATGTAATGGACTTTTGGCGTCCCAATTATTTGCACGAAGCTTTAGTCGAAGGCAAATACTCCAGTAAATTGTATTTGAACATGCTGGAAAAAAGCTGGCTGCAGTATCAGGCTTTATCAGGCAGACAATTGGCTGATCATGATTATTTTTGTTACCACACACCGGTGCCGCGTTTAGTTGAAAAGGCACATCAACATTTATTGAAAGTGAATGATCAAAAACTTCCTGATGTGGTTTGCGCTCAGCAAGTCGTACATGCACTTACTTACAGCAGACAAATGGGTAATAGTTATACGGCTGCGTTGTTTGTGGGACTCACTTCTTTGCTGGATAATGTGCAAGAAGATTTATCGGGTAAACGCATTGGATTTTATAGCTATGGTTCAGGTTGCGTCGCGGAATATTTTAGCGGCATTGTGCAACCAGGTTATCAGCAAGTCTTGCACACGGCGTATCACAGCGGATTATTCACTGAACGAGTTTTCCTGAGTTACGATGAATACGAAGCATTTTATCGCTTTAGTTATGTAGAAGACGGCAGTGAGCAAATTGTGCCGACTGAATACGAAACCGGTTCGTATCGTTTAAGTAAAATGCAGGGACATAAACGTATTTATGAAAAAGTAGCCTTGCATACCGTTGCCACTCCACCAATCGCAATAGAAACTGGTTTTGAGGCGGACATCAAAAACAAAGCGGCCCAAGGTAGATCATGAAGGTTTTCGCACCCGGCAAGCTGATTCTCTCAGGCGAGCATGCTGTGGTGTACGGTAGTCCAGCATTGGCCATGGCGGTGGATCGTTATGTCACCGCCACCATTACGCCTGAACGCCAAGCGCAAGTTTCATTTGATATGTCGGATATTGCGCATCGCAGTCAATTAAGTTTTACTGGCTTGCACAATTTAAAAGAACGCATCAAACGCAAGTATCATCGTTTTATTGCCGGCGATTACAGTATTCGTGAAGTATTGCAAAAACCCTTTGAATTAGCACAGTTTGCGATTAGCACGTTTGCGGAATCCCTGAATTTGCCTCGCTCCTCCGGTATGAATATCCATCTGCAGTCTTCCATTCCCATTGGTTGCGGAATGGGTTCCTCTGCTGCCACCATTTTAAGTGTGATGTATGCCGTCTCTGTGTATTGGAAAACGCCGTTGTCACCTGAAGCTTTATACAATCTTGCGCTCGAAGCGGAAAATATGCAGCACGGTCATTCTAGCGGGCTGGATTTGCGCGTTGCCATTCAAGGTGGTTGTCTTTATGTGAACGGAACTGAAATGCTAACCCGGCCCTTACCCCTGTTGCCTATGTATTTGGTTAATACGGGTGCGCCAGTGACGACAACGGGACAATGTGTGGAAAAAGTAGCGCCGCATTTTCAATCTGCTTTATTGAAAGAGCAATTTCGAGCCGTGACGCAAGCGATGGATAAGGCGATAGGACAACAAAACTGGCAAGCGATGCGCGAAGCCATTGTGGCAAACCAAGCATTATTGGTCCAAATTGGTGTCGTGCCAGAAAAAGTTCAGCAATTTATGACACAAGCCAGCGAATTTAACGCGACGGCAAAAGTATGTGGTGCAGGGGCCATCGCGGGTGATCAAGCGGGCATCGTGATGGTCGTGACGGAGGATCATTCTGCTTTGCAAAAATTATGTTCGCGGTTTAATTATGAAGTCATCCCGGTAAAGGGTGAAGCACGAGGTGTGCATGCAGTTTAAAACCTCCGCTCCCGGTTCGTTAATGTTGTTGGGTGAATATGCTGTGCTGGATGGCAAGCCTGCGTTGGTGTGCGCGGTTAATAAACGTATCCACGTAACCTTGACACCACGCGTGGATGAAATCATTGAAATTAAATCTGATTTACATGGTCATTATGCGACAGACTTGGCTGCTCTTACGATCGAAAAACCTTTTCAATTTGTGTTGGGGGCATTGAAACAATGTCAGCCGAAATTACGTCGTGGCTGCAATATTGAAATTGAATCAGAATTTTCCGACCGAGTCGGATTTGGTTCCTCGGCTGCTGTAACCGTTGCCACACTCGCGGCGATTATGAGCTGGTTAGATGTGAAAATATCACCGCTTTATTTAATTCGTCAGGGTCGAAATGTTGTACGTGCTGTGCAGGGAGTGGGTTCAGGTGCGGATATTGCAGCGTCGGTTTACGGCGGCATTGTGGCTTATCAAGCCAATCCTTTGCAAGCAGAACGCTTTTCGGTGAGTCATCCGATCACCGCCTTATACGCTGGTTTTAAAACGCCGACGGTGGAAGCGATTAAACACGTACAGCAACAATTTGCCACGTTGCCAAATTTATTTAAAAGCATTACAAACAGCATCGGCCAATGTGCGGTAGATGGCGTGCAAATGGTGCGTAAGGCAGATTGGCATAAATTGGGTGAAATCATGAACGCGCAACAAGGAATGATGCAGGCCTTAGGGGTGAGTTCAACTTTACTGCATGAGATGAGTGAAACATTGCGCATTCACTCTAGTATTT
>CAYUYG010000266.1:0-3282 GCA_964449125.1 uncultured Coxiellaceae bacterium
CGTCCACACTGCACACGCTCGCTGCTGCCAAACAATTAAATGGTGACCTTGATATCCGCATTATCGGTGCGGATTGTCAATCAGTCGCTGAACTGGCAGGCGATTTACCTTTTGTTGCACGTGTTCTAGTCGCGGACAATCCGGTGTATGCCCATCAGCTTGCAGAAAATACGGCAACACTGATCGCCGAGCTTGGCAAAGAATACAATTATATTCTCACAGGTGCCACCACGTTCGGCAAAAACCTATTACCACGAGTGGCGGCACTCTTAGATGTAGGCATGGTTAGTGATGTCATTGCCATTACTGCTCCTGATACTTTTGTGCGACCAATTTATGCTGGCAATGCCATTGCAACAGTGCAATCTGCCGATCCGATTAAATTACTAACGATACGTACGACAGCTTTTGCTATTCCCGCTGAAAAAAATACAAGTAAAGCAGTGATGGAAAAAATCACGCAAGTGATTGCAAATGATTTATCCCGTTTTGAAGGCCAAACACTCACGAAATCGTCAAGACCTGAACTGACCGCTGCACGGGTGATTATTTCGGGTGGCCGCGGTTTAAAAAGTGCGGATAATTTTCACTTGCTTGAAAAAGTAGCAGATCGTTTAGGTGCTGCGGTCGGGGCATCCCGCGCTGCCGTGGATGCTGGTTTTGCACCCAATGATTATCAGGTTGGACAAACAGGCAAGGTGGTGGCACCTGATCTTTATATTGCAGTGGGTATTTCTGGTGCAATTCAACATATTGCTGGCATGAAAGATAGTAAAATCATTGTGGCGATTAACAGCGATCCTGAAGCCCCCATTTTTCAAATAGCGGATTACGGCCTAGTCGGTGATCTTTTTAAAATATTACCAGAGTTGTGCAGCGAGCTTGAAAAAACAGGCTCTTGAGCTATCTATTTGAATTCTTTTCAATTGTGACTGCAAAACAAAGATAAATCGAATTGTTTTGCAGCCATGCTTTTTGCTTTCACAATCCCTGTAAATTGCTATAATTATGTGTGAACAATAGAAAAAATAACGAGGAAGGGCATGTCAGATTCTTCAGACAATAAATACAAAAAAACTGCCCTGCTACAACACGAGCTTGATGAAACCGAAGGCGAATCTGGTCAGACAGGTACATCGGGCACGGGTGGCCAAGGCGGTCAGATTGAATTTAAAGATTTTCTCGCCAGCACTGACAGTGTGCGCGATGATTTATTATCGGGCGAAGAAAAGAAACGTCTTTTAAGTGTCCATGAAACTGTTCATGAAAGCCGGGTCAAAAAACAAAAAGCTCTCCAAGAACACCGTCAGGCAGTGAAAGAAGGTAAAATTTCATTACAAGATTACCGTCAGGGACTTGGCAATAACGCCAGTTCGCAATATAAAATTAATCCTGCGCTGGCCGATAAAGCTCAATTTAGCGGCATTGATCGCCAGGAAAATCCTTTGCCAAATGAAAATATTGCTGACACCAACCAGGACAAGCGTCAGGAGCTGGATTTGCAATATCGGTTACGTTATCAGCCACAAAATGCGCCAAAATTCAACCCTAGACCGTCTCCAACTTAATTAGCTGACAGAGTGAATTATGGCATCGCTTGCTGACGCAATTTTGGAAGAAGATATAAGCAGTATCAAACAACTGTTGCGTTATAGTAATGAATTAAATCAGATTGATGAATACGGTTTTACACCCCTCATTGAAGCTGCCATCGTTGATAATGCAGACATCAGTCGATTATTATTGAGTCAGGGTGCTGACCCAAATTTGCCCGATGTGACCGGCGGTAGTGCGCTGCAATGGGCGGTTGAAAATCATAATCTGACAATGTGTCAATTGCTATTGGAAAAACACGCTAATCCCAATTCTTATAATCTCGCCGGCCAGCCGGTGTTGGTGATGCCGATTTTGCGGCAACAAAATGATTTGAAAAATCTACTGATTCATGCGGGTGCAGATTTAACTTTTGCACAGGATTATATTAATACAAAATTACTGGGCCATATGTACGAATTGGTTGGCACAGCCAGTATTATCGATCCGCAAAATAATTTTGTTGAAGTGGATTTTGAAGGATTTTTTCTGGAAATAACGCTGGGTTTAATCGCTGATTCGCTTTTTCAATTTCAAAATCATTTCGCGGCACGACAATTGCGGCGTTATTCAGGGCTTGCCCAATTTATCGTGCAAGTTATGCAGCGGGGATCGCAGTTAATCAAGTATCAGCAGTATCGCGTCGATGTCAGAAAACATCAAAAAGAAATTAACTCGCTCATTCGTCAAGAACCTTTGCTCATTCCCGTTGGTTACGAAGGTCATGCCATTACTTTTATTCGTTACGGTAATACCTGGGTAAAATGTGACAGACGCGAAGATAGTCGTTTGTATGACAATATTATGTTTTACCACATTCGGAATATTGAAAACCTGACGCCTGATTTATTAAAGGCCTTAATCTATGAAAAACAAAGCAGTGCTTTTATTAATAATGAACTTGATCAATTGCTGGGACTCGAACCCATCACTGAGTTAAAAGTTGATGCGCAAATTAGCGGAAATTGTTCTTGGGCAAATGTTGAAGCAACTATTCCTGCTATGTTTTTTTTAGTCATGATGGAAATGAATAAAAATGTTTCCAATACGGCTTATTACAAAACATTGGCACTTAACTTTTTTTCGCGCTGGCGTGAATGGAACAAAGATCGTGCATTACATTTTTGCATAGACAGTTTCGAAAAAGCTGACAGTATTCGCAAGGCATCAAAAGCAGAAATATTGGCAGCGATTTTATTTCAGCGTTGCACGACGCAATCAACTGAAGATCAAGACAGAATGGACCGGATTCTAGCAGTGTTAATGAAATCACCGTATGCCTATATCTTGCGAAATTATCTACGTGTTTATTATTACGAAAGTAATACCCCTGAAGGCAAACGATTCTTTGAAATGCTCAAAGAACGCGATTACCTTCCTTAAAACCGCTGTCTAGCCAAAAACTGCCACTTCTGGGATAATACCGCTCCGTTTAAACAACTTATATGAGCAGAATTATGCAAAAAAGCTATAAAAAACATATAACTTTTAATAATAAACTTTTAATAATTGGCTTTGGCAGCATTAGTCGAGGTATATTGCCGCTCATTTTTCGGCATATCGATATCAACCCGGAACAGGTTACCATTTTGACCAAGCTTGAAGAAGGCATGGAGCTTGCTGTTGAATATGGAGTGAAATTAATTATTTCACCGCTTAATCGTGAAAATTATGAGACGCTATTAGCAC
>CAYUYG010000267.1:0-3266 GCA_964449125.1 uncultured Coxiellaceae bacterium
CCTCACCGAATCGCTACAGTGTCATCTATCATACTCTTACCCAATTTATGGGTTATGGAATGTATCATATACCGCAAACTTTACATGAAATGGGTTTAAAATAAGACCACGCTCATCACCTGTTTGTCTGTCATGAATATTGATCACAATCTCTTGAGACAAACCATCAGGCAAAATATAGAACCATGCATCTTTTAAATTGCCGCGGGCTGCTTCATCAGTGCCTTTAATATAAAAATTTTTAATATCAAAACGCTCAAGATCCCACGCAAATGAGACCGTGTTATAATCTGCTGGCGCTTTGGTGAATTTCAATTCAGTATCACTTGCCTTTGTGTCTTGTGCTATTTGTAGCTCAACATGCGCAGGCTCTTTCATCATAAAAAAAATGCGGTGAACCTTGCCGGTCATCAATGCACGTTCGTAGCCACCGCTGGTTAATGCAGCGATGCTATCAACCAATACATCGATCTCCTTGCCGCCACGCACACGAAGTCGTGGAACAATAATCGCTGCCATAACCCCAATAATGGCTATGGCAACGATTATTTCTATCATACTAAAGCCAGTTTTAGCTTTGCCAAACACTGATCTGTTCCTCTGGCGTGCCCGTTTCACCATTTGCTCCTAATGAATATAATTCATAAGGATGCGTACCACCTTTAGTCAGCTGATACACAAATGGATGTTTCCAACCATCAAGCGGTTCTGCATCGGTATACGGTCCGCGCCAGCGTTTTGAAATTTTTGGATCACTTGGACGGGTCACCAGATCTTGCAACGAAGCAGGATATTGTCCGGTATCGTTATAAAATGAATCAACCGCCAATTTGACCGACAAGAGTTCCGTTTCAGATGCGGTTATTTTTGCTCGAGCGATATATCTAAAAAGCCCAAACCCAACGGCACCCATAATACCAACGATCGCAATGGCGACCATAATCTCGATCAGAGAAAATCCTGATCGCGTCTGTGAATAATACGTCATCATCTTCCTTTCATTAAAGATTCATTTTCTGTTCAACAAGTTCACCCATACTCATCATTGGCAATCCAATCGAGAGCACAATAAATCCAACCACTAATCCAATAATCGCAGGCATTGCAGCATTTAATATCGTTGAGAAACTATCTGCTAATTCTCGTAACTCTTTTTCATACGTATCTGCAACAGTTAATAACATTTGGCCCAACTGCCCACTTTTTTCTCCGGTATTAATTAAATAGATAGCCACCGCAGGAAATAAATTGGTCTGTTTTAAATATTCAGCGATTTTACCTTGTTTAATAATATTTTCTCGTGCTTGTTGCAAAATATCCACCAAGATTTTATTATCAACCACTTTCGTCACAATGGTAAGCGCTTCTGCTAAATTAACTCCACCTTCAATAAGCATTCCTAATGTTCTGCTAAATTGTACTACGGCCTGCATACGTACAAAATAACCGAACAAAGGAATTTTAAGCAAGATGCGATCAAACGCACGGGCACCAGCGGGAGTTGATTTCCACCACATAAATAAACTAATGGTTATCACCAGAGATGCTAAAAGCAAGAGATAATGATTTATCAAGAAATTAGAAATGGCGAGCAGTATGCGCGTAGGAAGCGGCAGCTCACCGCCTTGCGATGCAAATGCGACCGCAATTTTTGGCACCACCACGGTTACTAATCCAATGGTAATCAACGTCACGATCACCAACTGAATAAGCGGCATGCGCAACGCGCCTTTTATTTTGTTGCGCAGTTCTTGCGATTCTGAAAGATATTGGGTCAAGCGTTCAAGAATGCGTTCTAAATTACCACTTGCTTCACCGGCGCGGACAAGTTGCACATAGGTTGTGTCAAACACTTTGGGAAACTGCAACATACTATCAGCAAGCGAGCGCCCTTCTTTTACATTATCTTTGAGTGAAATAACAATGGTGCGCAAACCTTTTTCGGTTTGTTCGATTAATAATTCAAGCGCATCAAGCAAAGGTACACTTGCTTTTAAAAGTACAGCAAGCTGTTTGGTGAAGAATATTTTGTCTTTTAATGAAACGCGCGGAGCAAAAAGGTTAGTAAAAAAAGAAAACCCACCCGCTGCCGTTTTAGCAGAGGCAAGTTCAATTTTAATTGCAAGCAAGCCATTTTTGGAAAGCTGCTCTTTTACACCTTGCACCGACCCGGCATCCATGGTGCCGGAAACCTGTTTGCCGTCTCGAGAAAATGCTTGATAAACATATAATGCCATCTGATCCTCAATAAGTTTATCTTATTCTAACCGCACTTGTGCTTTTCTTGCAATTACTCGTGCAATAGTATCAAAAATTATTGGTTTACTCTCTCGTATACTATGCGCAGTTAATCCACTTAATAGCAACATTTGCTCACGCGTATATTTAAAATTAAATGTCCCAATAAAATTTTCTTGATACGGATCCCACCCATGTTGATAGCCTGGATGCTTTCTCAAAGGTATATACAGAATAACAGGAACTGCTGGATTTTCCCAATCAGCATGCACCGAACAAGGCAAATGCATCTGCGTATCATCGATCGGCGGGAATGGCAACTGATGCTGCTGAGCATACTTTTGCGCACGGCGTAGTTCAGAACCCTGATCTCCATAATAGGTTGCATCGAGCACAATAATAACGTCAATAGCGCGTTGTGGATTCAATAATGGTACAAGCGGAAGATTACAATCAAGCCCTGCATCTAACAAGCGTAATTTTTCCATGTGTGCATAGGGCAATGTCGTGCCCACCGTCCAATTACACACTTCTGCAGCAGATAACCGACTTTGCGAAAGTCCCGCCAAGCTCTGCACCACATTTTGTAACAATTTCGCAAGCAACCCGGGCGCAAGTCGTTCGCTATACCGTTGCGCCACATCATGCAAATTCGCTGACAATGCTGAACCCCAGATTCCCATATAAAACCCGAGTGATTGTGAAGGAGAAAAATCTGTTGAAGAGCCACCAAAAAAGGTACGCCCAAATGCCCACGCTGGCACCGCTGCACCCAAACAACTACTGCTGACTTCATACGGAGTAAATTCCATCCACGCATAGGGCTCATGTGGCCGTTCAAATAATGCGGCATAAATCGGAAAAATCTGTGTGCCGTCAGCTACTTTTTCTGATTGGGAAAAAAGATCGACATCATGCGGATTCAAAGTCGACAATGGTTTTAAAATCTTCTGAGCAAGAAGCGCGCCATAAAAATCGATCAACGTAATATTTTGGGTAAAGGCAAACTGTTTTAATAGTTCTGAAGC
>CAYUYG010000268.1:0-3255 GCA_964449125.1 uncultured Coxiellaceae bacterium
TATCTGGATTTGAATTTACTGAGGCATATGGAGGGCCTGGTTCATGAAATTGGGAATAAATTAGATGAAATGCTGAAAACCCCTGCTGCCTCCAATTGGCCAATGACAAACTTGTTAAGTTATGTGGGTGGCTTATTGTTAATGGCACCTGGTTATGGACTGGGTGTCCTAGTGGGTGATCTTGCAAGCGAAACAGAAACGCTTGTGCAGCCCAAGGTCCTCACTGGCAGAGGCATCAATCATGTTGGTAAGGTTGTATTAGGTACAGCTGGCGGCACACTGGGCTTTCTTGCCGCCGATTTTGTTTTTCGTACGGCCCTCGAACGTTTATTTGCTAAAGTGTTGGAACAAGCTGGCTATGTGATCGGATGTAGCGCAGGCGGCACCGTCGGTTTCGCATTGGATTTATCTTATAAAGGTTTAAAAAACCTGTGCTTGTATGTCTTAGATCAAATGGATGATATTAGCGATCCTACTTTATTAAAGAAATTAAAAAATGTCGATCGCGAATTTCTTGAATGTCTCGTGAGCTTACCTGATGATGTGTTCAGTTACGAAAAACAAGAACACCTCAAGGAAATTACCGGGCAAGGCCCCGCAAAATTAGCCATGCAAGTCATCGACAATCTGGATGAAACCGATTTTTATGACTACGATGGTACGGAGTTTACCCCAGTTCGCCCTTAAAATTGTTCAAAGAATATCAATCCTTTGTTAATGTTTTTAACAAAGGATTTTTTCACAAAAAATAGCTGACGAAACGCTTTCTTCCGTGCATACTTTCACACAAGTTGGCAGTTTGTACGCCGCTTTTCCGAGTATCCCTGGTTAAAAATTCCCTAATCTTTTATTGATAGGATGAATCATGTGGTTTAAACAAATACAATTATTTCCCTTGACCGAAATGGTCACGATTGCCCCGAATAAATTAGCCGAACGGCTTGAACCCTTGGCATTCAGACCTTGCTTACCTTCTATGCCAAGCAGTATGGGCTGGGTTGCGCCCGTGGATGGCGAAGAGGCACCATTAGCTCGCGGTATTAATGGCTGCATTATGATTTGCCTACAGCTTGAGGAAAAAATTTTACCAGCCAGTGTGATTAATGATTCATTGAAAGAAAAAGTTAAGCAAATTGAATTAAATGAAGCACGTCGTGTACGCGCCAAAGAAAAACTGATGTACAAGGATGAAGTGGTCCATACCTTACTACCACGAGCCTTCAGTAAATTTTCACAAATTTATGCTTATATAGACACGCGGAATGGCTGGTTGATATTGAACAATACAAGTCCCGCAAAAACTGAATTGTTTCTTTCCATGTTCAAAAAATCGCTTGGCGAAATTCTTGGCTCGTTTGATATAGTCAAACCCTCAGCCATCGTCACGCACTGGCTTAAAACCCAGGATTTCCCTGCTATTTTTTCGATCGAAAAATCATGTGTGCTACAAGATCCAAACGAACAACACCGCATGATACGTTGCCAACAACAAGACTTATTTGCTCCCAGCATTCAATCATTGGTCAAGGATGGTTGTGAAGCCATTCAAATTGCACTGCGCTGGCATGACCGTCTAGATTTTGTCCTGGCAGATGATTTTACGTTGCGCGGCATTAAATTGGCGGAAGATGATCTTGCAGAAATCAATGACGGCATTGAAACCAAACAACAAAAATTTGATGCGGATTTAGTCATGATGTCAGAAATGTTTGCCGGTTTATTCGCTGATTTGCTGCCCATTTTTCAGAAAAAAACCAGCCAAGAACCGAGATTAGCCGCGACTGGTTGATAGCCTGCCGATACAGCAGCGGCATTTTTGCACAATCAAGTAAGGATTTGGAATGTAACACCTTAAGGAAGAGGCCATGCTATGACTTATAACGTGCCGCATTTTATTAATGGACAAGCCTGCGATTCGCGCGGCAAGCAATTAGATATTTTTGATCCCGCCCTGGGAACTGTCGTTGGACATCTCAATGTTGCAGACAAGGATACCATCGAAAAAGCAGTGACTGCCGCGGCCACTGCTTTTCCAGCTTGGTCAGCAACAACACCCTTGTATCGGGCCAAAATTCTATTTCGGTTTAAAAACTTGCTAGATGAACACAGCAAGGAGTTAGCCGCCCTTGTTACACGCGAACATGGTAAAACGCTTGCCGAAGCATTGGGCTCGGTGCAGCGTGGCATCGATGTGGTGGATTTTGCCTGCGGTATCCCCAATTTATTAAAAGGCAGTTTTGCTGAAGAAGTCGCGACTGGCATGGACAGTTATTCGCTAAATCAGGCACTAGGTGTGTGTGTGGGCATTACACCATTTAATTTTCCAGCCATGATTCCCTTGTGGATGTTTCCCATGGCGATAGCTTGCGGCAACACCTTTATTTTAAAACCTTCAGAAAAAGATCCTTCGTGTGCGCTACGGCTTGCTGAACTGGCTAAAATGGCGGGCGTACCGGATGGCGTCATCAATGTCATACAAGGAAATCGGGAAACGGTTGCGGATTTGCTTGTTCATCCTATTGTGAAAGCAGTGAGTTTTGTCGGTTCTTCTTCCGTCGCTGAATATGTTTATAAAACAGCGACCGCAAACAATAAGCGCGTGCAAGCATTTGGCGGTGCAAAAAACCATTGCATCGTCATGCCGGATGCTGATTTAAAACAAGCTGCTGATGCCATTGTTGCATCAGCCTATGGATCAGCCGGTGAGCGTTGCATGGCTATTTCAGTCGTGGTGGCCATTGGCGATGACGTAGCGGATAACTTGATAAAATTAATGCGACCATCAATTGAAAAATTGCGCATGGGTGCTGGCAATGTTCCTGATACAGATGTTGGGCCACTGGTGACCCGCGAACATTGGGAACGTGTCAAATTCTATATTGATTTAGGCAAACAAGAAGGTGCGCAAGTCGCGATTGATGGCAGCAAACAAACCGCGAATTTTCAGCAAGGCTTTTTTATGGGTGCGTATCTGTTTGATCACGTCAAACCGACGATGCGTATTTATCGCGAAGAAATTTTTGGTCCGGTATTAATCGTGATGCGCCTACCTGATTTTGCCTCTGCCATGTCATTAGTCAATCAACATGAATATGGCAATGGCGCGTCTATTTTTACACGCGATGGTTATACCGCACGTCAATTCAGTGAAAAAGTCAAAGCAGGCATGGTTGGCGTGAACGTTGCTGTGCCAGTGCCGGTTGCTTATCACAGTTTTGGTGGCTGGAAACGCTCGATTTTTGCTGATATTGGCAT
>CAYUYG010000269.1:0-3223 GCA_964449125.1 uncultured Coxiellaceae bacterium
AAATTCTTTGGAAAGAGTTCTTTTCCTCATAACGAATATAATAAATTGCAAGCCCTTAGCTTTCGTCGTTCTGCTGAGCAGGATGAACGATTGCAAGTGTTGGATGCACAATTGGATGAGAACCTCATCGTGCCATGTAGAGGCGCTCTTGTGCATTGGTGGGAGCAAGAGAATGGCTACAATCAATTTTTAGCTGAAATGAAAAAACCCAAAAAATGGGCAGGAGATTTGGAATTATCTCAGCTCGCACGTTACTTTCATGTCAATCTCAATGTTCATAAGCATGAGACGGTAGCTACCATTCACGTGCAACACGGGGGCATTGCTCTTACGGACTTAATTGCAGATTTAGGATTGCCTATAGAAGAAGCGGACTCGTTAATTAAACAAATGCAAAATCGCGGCATCCTATATGAAGAAGGTGATAATTTTAAATTTGTTAGCATGAATTATAAAGAAGTTGAGCGGCGCTTAAGTGCTGTACCTCAATACGAACAAGTTGATGAGTTCATCGAAAAGCATAAAGAAGCATTGCTGGGTCAAGCGGTACCTTCTACTTGGTCGAAAGAATGTAAGGCTGAATTGGTCAGACGCGATCTTATCTGTAGCTCTCCAGCCAAAGATGGCAGTTACATATTTAACATGAGGTATGCTCCAGCCAAAGAACGCGTGTCTGCCATTGACCGTAAAGATGAGCTATTAAGTGTTTGGAAAAGTTATTATCAAGATGCACCGCTTCTTTCTCTCCGCAATAATTCAGGAACACATTGGAATAGCGTGAGCATTTCGTCTGAACCAGAAAAAAAACCTACTACTCAAAATGGTTTTTATAAGGAACTGTTGATGGAATTGCGTGAAAAACCGATTCGATATAATGCAGAAATACACGAAAATTTAATTGCTGACGCTAAAAAAGAATCCAAAATTCTTCGCGCTGGAAAAGCAAAAGAAGAAAAATCTGCGGATGATAAAAAGCCAATCCGATATACCCTTTCCTCAGACCAAACAATTAAAGTTAGCAAGGAAACCCAGATAAAATTGGATGAAGAATTGGCTAAACAATTGCAGGAAGAAGAATATAAACGCTATAAAAATCCTGGTAAGCGATAGTTTCTGTCATTCTTCCTGCGCTAAGAGATGCAGTTACTCAGCACACACTTTTTTCTGCAAGCTAATTAATTCTGCGATACCATCTTTAGCTAAACCCAACATCTTATCGAGATCGTGTTGTTGAAACACATTGCGTTCGGCGGTGCCCTGAATTTCAATAAATCCACCGTGTTCGGTCATCACCACATTCATGTCGGTATCTGCCCCCGAGTCTTCAGGGTAATCTAGGTCGATCATGGCTTCACCTTGCTGCATGCCGACAGAAATGGAAGCAACGAATTGTCGGAAAGGTTCACTGGTAATTTTATTTTCACGTTTTAAATATTGAATAGCATCAAACAAAGCGACACAACCGCCGGTAATGGATGCCGTGCGAGTACCACCATCCGCTTGAATCACATCGCAATCAATCACAATCGTATTTTCTCCAAGCGCACTCAAATCAACGGCGGCACGTAACGAGCGACCGATCAGGCGTTGAATTTCTTGTGTGCGTCCAACTTGCTTGCCCTTGGCAGCTTCTCTTTGCATGCGCGAGTGTGTCGAGCGCGGTAGCATGCCATATTCTGCGGTTACCCAACCCGTGCCTGTATCTTTGAGAAACGGTGGTACACCCGGCGTTGCGCTGGCGGTGCAGATAACTTTGGTATGTCCAAATTCGACCAGCACCGATCCTTCAGCGTGTTTAATATAATGGCGTGTGATACGGATATCCCGTAACTGGTGATTGGTGCGTTGGCTTGGACGCATGATATTGATACTCATAACAAAAAAGGGGCTTCATTATATGCGTATTCACGCAAGCCTTGTAAAGTCGATAATTGCCCTTATATTAAGACAGATATCGGTATAGGAGACGTTGTTTTGGCGGAAATGCATGGTACGACAATTATTTCGGTGCGGCGCAATGGTATGGTCGTTGTCGCAGGCGATGGCCAGGTAACATTGGGTCATACGATTATGAAATCAAATGCGCGCAAAGTGCGCAGAATTTACCACAATAAAGTGTTGGCGGGATTTGCCGGCGGTACGGCTGATGCGTTCACTTTATTTGAACGATTCGAGGCCAAATTAGAAACACATCAAGGCAATTTAGTGCGCTCCGCCGTTGAATTGGCTAAAGATTGGCGTACTGATCGGATGTTGCGACGACTGGAAGCAATGTTGATTGTGGCAGATGCAAAAGCTTCCTTGATTATTTCTGGCAATGGTGATGTGATTGAACCAGAAAACAGTTTAATTGCGATTGGATCTGGTGGCCCTTATGCGAAATCCGCAGCTCAAGCTTTGCTGGATAATACGGAGCTCGACGCACGCACCATCAGTGAAAAAGCGCTTTCCATTGCCGCCTCAATTTGTATTTACACTAATACTAACTTTACCATCGAGACTTTAAGCTAATGTTTGCACTAGACAACCATGACGAAGTAAGCGAAACCATCGCTACCCCAGTGATCAGTAAAACAACTCCCACTCCCAGTGAGATTGTAATTGAATTAGATAAGCATATTATTGGGCAGGCAGAAGCGAAACGTGCAGTAGCGGTTGCTTTACGTAATCGTTGGCGACGTATGCAATTAGAGCAACCACTGCGTGATGAAATCATGCCAAAAAATATTTTAATGATAGGGCCTACAGGCGTAGGTAAAACTGAAATTGCTAGACGCGTGGCGAAATTAGCCGATGCGCCTTTCATTAAGGTAGAAGCGACAAAATTTACCGAAGTAGGTTACGTGGGTCGTGACGTTGAGTCTATCATCCGCGATTTAGTTGATATGGCTATCAAAATGATGCGTGAGAAAGCGATGGCTAAGGTGCGTAGTGACGCTGAAGAATCTGCTGAAGATAGAATTTTAGATGCTTTAATCCCTCAGCCTCGCCCCAGTTTTGCAGGGGAGCCTGTTTTGCCTTCGGAAGATACTTCAGCTAGTTTAGTGTTTAGGAAAAAATTACAAGAAGATAGTCTAGATGATAAAGAAATTGAAATAGAAGTCTCTAGCACTCCTATAGGCGTTGAAATTATGGCGCCACCAGGCATGGAAGAAATGACTAGCCAGATGCAATCAATGATTCAAAAACATTCATATGATACTCGAAAAACGCACCAAGAGAA
>CAYUYG010000270.1:0-3217 GCA_964449125.1 uncultured Coxiellaceae bacterium
TTTTTATTTTCTAGCAATACAAAATTACAAATGACAACATCAAATTCGCCCAAATGCGTTAGCGACTCGTCTTCATTAATATGTAAAAAAGTGGCGTCTTTTAAGCGCTCTCGAGCCCAAGCAATATTTTGCTCATTTTTATCCACGCCACATACTTCTACCTCACAACCTGCCGACTGGATTAGTTTTGTAATTAATTCAGTGGATAATCCTGCACCGCAACCAAAATCAAGTACACGCAAAGTCTTTGTTGGTATTTTATTGAATAAATGTTTTTCTAATAATATCGGCACATCACGATAGGCCAGATAAAGCGTGGAAACAAGCCCCAAATCATTATGTTTCGCCGCATTGTCTTTATAATTTTCTTGATTGCGTTCATCGTGACGAGAGGATTGCATAAAACTCCTTATTGAGAATTAAAAAAAGCTATAATTTATGGACAAATACATGAATAGTCAATAAACGCTGACCATAACCCTGTTGGCGAAAAAGCTGTGTTATACTATTTCTATAGTCAAGCGAGACGCAAATGGACAAAATCAATCCTGAACAAGACATTAAAAATCCCAATTATTTGGACGCTTTGGTCAAGGTGCAAAATTGTTTAGCACAAGCAGATTTTGATTTATATTCTTTTATGGATTTAGTCGTTGAGCAGATGCAAAAACTAACCCCGGCCACTGGCGCTATCATCGAATTGGTCGATGGTGACAATATGGTTTATCGCGCTGCTACTGGCACGGTTAAACCACATCTTGGTTTAAGTTTACCAAGGGCAAATAGTATTTCAGGTTTATGCGTTGCTTCGCATCAAATTTTACGTAGTGATGACACCGAAACCGATTCACGTGTCAATCTTGAGGCTTGCCACAAAGTGGGGGCCCGCTCAATGATTGTGGTTCCACTTTTTTATAATAATGAAGCAATTGGCGTACTAAAAACCTTATCTGACCAACCTGCTGCTTTTAGCGAAGCCGATGTCAAAACCTTGCAATTAATGGCGGGCTATATTGCTTCTGGTATGGCAAAACAAATGTTGCAAGAATTTCGAGATTTTATCTAAATAATTTTTTTCTACACAACTTTGTCATCACACTATTTTCAGTCTCTATTTACTTCTTATCTTCGAACATAAAAAAAGCCACCAAGGTGGCTTTTTTAATCTATTTTATTTTTACGATGTTTCGCCATAACGTGCAACATTATTACGTTTATAGTAATTAAAAGCATCCAATGAATTACCTGTATTCGCGTGTACAACCTGCATATGCTGTCTTTTTGCATAAGGGCGAGCAAATTCTTCGTAAATCATTTTATCATCAAAATCAACGCCTTTAACAGCTGCATCAAATCGTGTGGCTGCAAACGCAACTTCTTTAATACCAGCCCAGTAAGTAGCCGCAACACACATTGGACAAGATTCTGCGCTGCTATACATCACGCAATGTGACCATTCACTTGGTTGATCAAGCTTCGAATCTTTTTTATTAATATGACCTAAGTCCAATACACCTAAATCTTTAGCCGCTGTTCGAATGGCTGTTACTTCGGCATGTGCAGTCGGATCACTCCACTCTGCGACATGATTGTGGTTAATCCAGTAACGAATCACTTTGTTAGAAGCATCATCCACTTGAAGAATGACCGCACCAAATGGTCCCCCGCCATTTTGCACGGATTTCAATGCTTCCTCACTCGCCATTTTTATCCAAGGATCGCCTTTCGTCTGTATACCTTGATACACGGTACCAATCATCAAATTATGTTCCTGACAGGGAACTTGCTTACAGAGGCTTTTATCTTTCAACGTACATTCAGGACAATAGCCATCCCATGTTTTGGGTAGCTTTTGGAATTCTTGCGCAGTCAAAATTTTTGGCAAGCCGCTATAAGCTGCCTCATTACCCTCTACTGCATTCATATTGGTAATCTTGGAATCATACGTATCACAAAAGGTTCTCTGTTCAGCAAATGCAAAACTGGCGACACAAAGCATGGCAATAACCATTATTATTTGAATGATATAATTTTTCATCTAAGTCTCCTTGGCTAATCCTTTTTCCAAATCCCTTTATAGCACAGCCAATATAGCAAAACTAAAAAATACGGGCGTGTTTTTTCTGAAACAGGTGAAAAGCTTAACAAACTTAAGCCATAATGCAGTGAGGATTTTACCATCAACGGAGAGAACCATGTTTCTAAAATCGAGATTAGCGCAATTAATAGGCGCAGCCTGTGCAAGTACATTGCTTGCCAGTGGCGCATTTGCACAAGAGGAAAATTGTTTGCCTTATTTGCCCGGCGCACCTGATCAGGCGAACATGATTGCACCTGCTCATTCTACTACGGCTAAAAACAAAACCTATATCCTGCCTGCCACACCGGCAACAACACAATGGGGTATTTTTGACAATAGTCAGGCACCCGTTTTAACGATTCAGTCAGGCGATACCGTTGCGATTGAAACGATGGCCGCCTCAGACAATCAGGTTGTTCCCGGCTCTACTATCGAACAAATTTTACAAGTACAAGGCGCTGTGGAAGGTCGCGGTCCGCATACTGTCACAGGCCCCATTTATGTCGAAGGTGCAGAACCTGGCGATGTACTGCGCGTTCATCTCAATAAAATCATCCCACGTGCGTATGCTTCAAATAATACTGGTCCTAACAAAGGCCTTTTTCCTAAAGAATTTCCTCAGCATTATGTCAAATACTTCCACCTTGATTTGAAAAATAAACGCATGCAGTTTGCGCCAGGCATTATGGTGCCTTTAGCTCCTTTTCCGCGGGTCATTGCCGTGGGACGTTCCGAACCCGGCAAATACAGCTCAGGCCCTCCTGGAACCTTTGGTGGCAATATGGATTTGCGTGAAATGACCGAGCGCACTACCGTCTATCTGCCTATATTTGTTAAAGGCGCATTATTCTGGACGGGTGATTCTCATGCTGGCCAAGGTAACGGAGAAATTGATTTAACGGCTATCGAAACTGCTTTTTCAGAATTAAATGTAACGATTGATGTCATCATGCAAAAACCACTCATCTGGCCACGCGTTGAAACACCGACCGCTTGGATTGCAGTGGGTTATGACAAGGATTTAAATAAAGCATTCGATATATTAAAAGAAGAAACCATCCACATCATCGTTGAACAACGCAAAGTCCCACCCGAACAAGCCGAAAAAATCATGCTGGAAACTTGGAATTTCCCTAA
>CAYUYG010000271.1:0-3201 GCA_964449125.1 uncultured Coxiellaceae bacterium
GAATGCGTAAAATCAAAATAAGCCACCACCGGGTTGCCGAGGGTGTTTAACTTAATAGAGCTTTGTACACCGTTACTGCTGGTAGTATCAGGTGTTGCGATGGTGTTGCCTGCAGTACAGGCAGCGTTGCCACAATGTAAAATTTTAAGCTTACCGGTACTGGCATTATAGTAACTGACAACTGGTGCATTCTTGTTGTCAGCCGTAATAGAAGTGTATTGACCAACCGTTCCATTGGTATCAGGTGAAGCAAGTGTATTACCTGATGAGCAAGATGAGTTGCCACAGTGCAATACTTTAAGCGCAGAATTGGTTTCGTCGTAATAGCTGACAACCGGATTACCTAATTTATCTAATGCAATGGCAGAATACTTGCCGACTTTATTCGCCGCATCCGGCGTCAGAATGGTATTGAGTAACGCGCAATTTTTTTCAAAACAATGTACTATTTTCAATTTGCCTTCGCTAGCGTCGTAGTAACTGATGATAGGAAAACCTTTAGCATCCAGTACCATGGACGTGTATTGTCCCACCGTACCTTCTTTATCGACGGCAACAATGCTATTCCCAGCGGCATGTGCGATAGGAAAGCAAAAAAGAAAGGTAATTAGCAGTGAAAAAAGTATTAAAAAACGATGAGTTTTAAGTTTCATGTCGTCCTTCCTTGGAGTAGGTCATATGATGACACGGTTATTAAAAATAATATACGCATTTTGGTAGTTTAAATTGATTATTTGTGCAGTCAGGCAAGCGTGTTTTTAAATGAGTGGAAAAGATTAAATAAACTTAATAGAATGCCCGCGAAATTTTAACATAACAATAAAGGAAACGACTATGCACTCTATGTTTAACCCAGCCACTACCAAGGAAAGCGTGCGTGTTGAATTAACTAACGCCGATAAATTCTTACCCAATGACACAGCAGAACAACGGGCGGAAAAAGTTTTAAATTACATTAAAAAATATGTAAAAGAAGATAAAGCTTGGCAAGCAAGATTTGCCAAGCGCAATACCGATAAATTAGTGGAAGAATATTTAAAGCAATTACCTTTATCCGAAAAAATAAAAATAAAAAAAGAATTATTCGAAGCAATGAAGAAACAAGCTGAAGACGGCTTGCAGGAATTGCAGAAAGAATTGCGTGAAATGGCTTTAGAACAGATACCCTCAGAAAAAATAGAAGCGGCTAAAAGTAAACTGCCAGAAGAATTGGTAGAATATGTTCATCATCGCGAACAGGCATGGAGCAGTGCGGATAGGTTCAAATTTGAGATGCCAGCAGACGTGGACTATGCATTGATGGCAATGGTTGCGCATGATAAGTTGGTTGGCAATAGTTTGAATTTAACCTCAAAAGATGTCAAAAAAGAGTATGAAGCGGTGAGAGCAGCATTATAATTTTTAAAAAGTGATATACAAATCAAAGGCAGTGACGACTAATAAGTCACTGCCTTTTTGTTTGCGGTACGCCCCTCTCTTTTCTGCTTATTTTTTTTTCAGTAAAAACATATTTTGAGTTTTTGAAGCTCTGATTTTTTCAGTAAATTAATTAACTTGCTTAGATAAAGCATTTTTGTGCATGGATCAACTTAAGTATTTCTTAAGGGGGACTTCATACTATTTAATTTTAAAATCGATAACAAATGAAAACTAAAAGGAGGAGAGGATCATGGAACCAAGAAAAATTTCGGATGTCATTATGTTTGGCGATAGTTTGATGGATCGAGGCGCAATGAATGAACGATATTTATTTGGCATTATCCCTATGCGCTGGATAGCAGGCTTACAAAGCAAAACTGGCGGTGATAGTTTTACAAATGGTTTTACATGGAGCGATTATTTTATAGCGGCCATTGCCAGTGAATTTACAATTAATAAGTTAAAGAATGAAAGACATTTCGATACAACTGACATTGCAGATGCCATCCTTACTAAAGATAGCCATGTTCAACCCATTGTCAGTAATTATTACAATTTAAAAAACCATGCTTCGGTCGATTTTCTGGGAAAAAGTTTTATTCAGGATTATACAGAGGGTGGTTTGACTGCACATGATTATAGCTGGATGCCCAGTACGAGTATTAGCCGATTTTTTAGCCGCTTGATTTTGTCGACGTTGGCAGCCAAGCGCAAGGAGCTATTGCAATATAATCTGGATCATCATGTGACGCTTGAAGAAAAGGAAAAGACACTCATTGTTGAGTGGACGGGTGCAAATGATTTGATTACGGTCAATGCTAAACCGTCAAAATCTGAAGTAGATAAAGCCATCTGTGCCCGGATGAAAAATGTTATTGAATTGATGAAAAATGGTTATAGCAATTTTATTTTATTTAATCAACCTGATTTAGCATTAACACCTCGGTTTCAGGCAAAAAGTAAAAAGGAGCGCAGGGATGCCTCGCGCTGGTGCAAATATTTCAATAAGCGATTAGAAGTGGCCTGTGCAAAACTCCGTAAAAACAATTCGCATTGTGTGCTTGAGATATTTGACGTGGCGTCGGAGTTTAATAATTTATTTTATCACCCGGAAGTATACGGACTTGATCCTGACAAGCTCATGATACCTTTCACGAAATCGGAAGATTTTGAAATTAAAAAAGACGGCACTTCACCGGCAAACGGTTATATGTTTTGGGATGATGTGCATCCAACGGCTGATTCTCATGCATTTCTAGGTTTTAAATTTTTTGAACAATTTCGACGCTTGTTTAATTTTGTTGAACCTATAAACGAGCGAAAAATTACTTATACCGATGACTTAGGAATTGAATATTTTTATCAAGCTCCAAAACAAGCTAAGTTTGAAGAGTGTCGCTTAATTTCATTTTTTGGTGACCAGAGACGTGAGTTGCAAAAACAAGCTAGTTTTGTATTGGGTTCACGTACTAAAGTTAAGGAAAAAGCAGTAGTTAATGATGCACGCTACACGGATAAGGAAGTAGAAAAAGTTAGTTATGAAATAAACAAGGCAAAAAATCGTTATTCTTGTTGATAGGGTGAACAGCTCATGACTGATAAGTGTCAGTCATGAGTTTTTTGCAGTTTAAAGTGCATAAAGCCATTTTACTAATTCAACCATGACGAGTGTATCTTTATTGCAATAATCGAGCATGGCTTGCTTGATAAGCATTTTTCTAGCAACGGGTGTATTAGCTGCAATAAGTTCTAAAAAAGCACGTTGAGCATCGTTGCCGTTTC
>CAYUYG010000272.1:0-3185 GCA_964449125.1 uncultured Coxiellaceae bacterium
GCCGAGCAAATAAAATCTTGTCTTCTAATGTTTCATCTTCAGGGTGTTGAAGTAAATTTGTAGCGCTATTTGGACTCGCCATGTTTTATCTCCCTCCATTGGTGCAGAAAAAGATATATGCGCGTTTCAAAAAGAATTGTCAATGCGAAATGAACTAGGGAAAATAAAAAAAAGGCGGTACTCTAGGTACCGCCTACACATGCTCAACTCAGGTCTGGCAATCCTTGCCAAAAATACCATCCCTGAACACACAAAACGAGGAGTGGTTGCACAAGTCCTTTTTTGCGAGAGTAGTCAATCCGTGACTACGAAACCAAGTATACAGAAATCAGAAACTGGGTGTGGTATGCAATTCGGGCTTTTTGTTTTTCCTACCCAAAAATCAAGTGGTTTCTGATTGTAATTATATTACAAAAAATATTTTAAATCAGGTAGATAGATTAGCTGTCATTTTTTCTACGAGCATTCCACTTCCCTTTTAATTAGGTAATCTCGGCTATATTCTGTAAGAAAATGCTTACAGCGGGAGTAGTTAATTTACGTGTAAAGACAACTTTTGTGCGACTTTATGTTTGTTTCTCTGCATTTTTTCCTCGATCTGCGTTAACCTATATTGATTGTGGAGAAGGTTTCGTTAGAAGCTATGGCGTGGTGAAGGCGAGAATAGATAGTCATGAAACAACACATTGAAAACCTTATCCATATTGCATTACGACGACTCCAGGAAGCAGGTGAGTTAATTGCCATTCCAGCCTATATTCAGATAGGTGAAGCCAAGGATAACAGTCACGGCGATTTTTCGAGCAATATTGCCCTCGTACTTGCTAAATCAGTTCATAAAAATCCCCATCAATTGGCAGAACGTATTGTCCGTTTTTTACCGGACTCGCCTCATATCCAGAAAATTGATATTGCCGGTCCTGGATTTATTAATTTTTTTTTATCGCCTCAAGCATTAAATAGTGCCATCACGGCCATTTTGACCGAGAAGCAAAACTTTGGACGCAGCAAAATGGGCAGAGGCAAAAAAGTCTTGATCGAATTTCTTTCTGCTGATCCCACGGGTGCTTTAAATATAGGTCACGGTCGATTGGCAGCATTTGGTGACGTGCTGGCTAACTTACTGGATGCGGTGGGTTTTAATATTTATCGTGAATATTACATCAATGATGTCGGTGCGCCGGATAGCAGCCTTGAGCAAGTATTAGAGGATATACGTGATGATTTGACGGATTTTGGTGTTTGCTTTGACAATTGGTTTTCAGAGCGTCAGTTAGGGCCGCAAATTGAAGCAGAAGGTTTATATAAACGTTTGCAGCATCACGGTCATATTTATGAACGTGATGGCGTGATATGGTTTCGGTCGACCGATTTTGGTGACAGTAAAGATCGTGCGCTTACGCAAGCCAATCAGCGGCATACTTATTTTGTGCACGATGTGGCTTATCATCTGAGCAAGTTTGATCGGGGTTTCGATATTGCTCTTAATATATTTGATGCGAATTATCAGGATTATATAAAGCGCATGAAAGCCTCCATGGAAGCCACCGGCATTAATCCCGAGCGCCTTATTCAAGTGCTAGTCCACTCTGTTTCGCTCAAGGCTGCACATGCTGAGCACATTAATACCGAAGGGGTCATGACACTGCGTGATTTGCGTCAGGAAGTGGGAAATGACGCGGCACGGTTCTTTTTTATCATGCGCAAAAGTGAACAAAACATAGAATTTGATGTGAATCTGGCGAAAAGGCAATCGACAGAGAATCCTGTGTACTATGTACAGTATGCTTATACACGGATTTGTCAGGTGTTTAAGCAAGTTAAGGAGCGTAAGCTCCATTATGATGAGCAGCAAGGCTTGCGTTCGCTTTATCGTCTCGTTGAGCCACATGAACGCAAATTGTTAAATATATTATCGCGCTACCCTGATGCCGTTTTTAACGCCGCACTTTATTATGAACCTTATCTGCTCACCAATTATTTACGCGAACTTGCCGCTGCTTTTCATGCTTTTTATAATGCTTACCAATTCTTGATAGAAGATGTTGAATTACGCAATGCGCGCTTAACATTGATTGCTGCCACACGGCAAATATTGTTTAATGGGTTTGGATTGATTGGTATTAGCGCGCCAGAAACTATGTGATGGAAGCAATGAAAAAAAGAACGAAAAAACAGGCTGCATGGAAGGCAACCGCTCTCTGGGTTGGCGTCGTCATTACCGCTGCATTCGGTTTTGGCATTTATCAATACAAAACTGCTGGCTGGGATTTTTCAGCTTTATCAGCTTCATTGGCCCGAGTAAAAATCTGGGTAAATGACCATAAAACTAAACCGCATATGGAAGCTCGGGCTAAGTTGACTAAACCGAGTTCAGCCGAGCCCCCGCTGCATTTTGAGTTTTATACTGCTTTGCCCAATATGCAACTAGCTGTTGCAGAGACGGCACCAGATGCACCGTCAGTGAAGACAGAAATAAAGGTCCGGATGCAGGAACCTAAGCCTGTAGCCAAATTGCCAATAGCCAGTAAAGCGAATCTGATCAAGCCCACGACCGCCATTGTTACAGCGGACGAACTCGAGCGTGAGTTATCAGGCCATATAAAATTGGCAGCGCATGCGCTTAAAGAACAATTTGCCATCCAGGTGGGTGTCTTTAGAAGTATTGAAGCAGCGAAACATTATCAGGAAACACTGCGAAAAACGGGATTTAAAACGGCTGTTGCACCACTTGGAAGTGATAAAAAAAATCTTTACCGTGTTCAGTTGGGGCCGTATGCGGATAAAAGTCAGGCTAATTTGTCCTGGCATCAACTTGAAGCCCAGGGTATTAAAGGTGTTATTTACAAATTAAATAAATAGGTGAAGCTCATGATTTATAGCATGACCGCGTTTGCGCGCGGCCAGGAACAAGGTAACTGGGGCAGTTTGGTCTGCGAAATCCGTTCCATTAACCACCGTTATCTAGAAGCGAGTCTGTATTTGCCCGAGGCCTTACGTGCATTGGAAATGCCCTTACGCGAATTAATTCGTGAGCAAATTAAACGCGGAAAAATTGAGTGTAGTTTGCGTTACCAACACAACAGTGATCCTGCACAAGCTGTCACCATCAATGCTCCATTAGCACAAGCTCTTTGCCAGGCGAGTGAAAATATCGCAACGTATTTAAAGAATGCCGCCCCAGT
>CAYUYG010000273.1:0-3177 GCA_964449125.1 uncultured Coxiellaceae bacterium
ATAACACGGTCACGACCACCATGCCGTAGCGCAGCAATTTATTGCTGGAAAGATATTCGAGACGGGAAGGATAAATATATTTGATAGGAACAAAACTCAATACGGCCAAGGTCAGCAGAATCATCATATTCGTGGCGCTGCTCATCTGCCAGAAAAAGAGATAAAACACAGCGATATTCCAGTAACTCGGAAAGCCTTTAAAAAAATGATCCGAAGTTTTTGCATCAACTTGCGTGAACTGATAAGCGGAGGCGAATGTAATGATCATGACACACACGATGCGCCAGTGTAGCGGCAATAAATCCGTGACTAGCAGAAAAAAACAAGGAACGAGCGTATAATTAAAAAAGTCGACAATATTATCTAGCAATGCTCCGTCAATTTCCGGCACCACTTCTTTAATTTTGACCATGCGCGCAAACATGCCATCAACTGCATCAATCACGATCGATGCACTCATCAACCATAGCGCCAACAAAAAATCATGCTGATAAATAGCCCATAAGGACATGAGACCAACACAGGCACCGCTCGCGGTAAAAGCGTGAATAAGCCATCCGGCACAACGGCGCCCAAAAGCTGCTTTTTTTATTGTAAACTCAGTTCTCAACAACGTTGCTCCTTCTTTTGGCAGAGGGCGACAAGTAACACGCAACTGCCCGCCAATGCCGATAACACGGACCCTATCAGGACACCGAGGCGTACTTCAGCCAAATAAGTTGTATCATTAGTGAAAGAAAGAGTACCAAGAAATAAGCTCATAGTAAAACCTATGCCGCAAAGTAATGTGACCCCAAAAAAGGCTGTCATTGATGTTTTTTCTGGCAACCTTGCCCAGCCTGTTTTCATCAGCAGCCAACTAAAACCAAACACACCGATAGGCTTGCCGATAAATAAGCCCACACTGATCCCTAATACGACTTCATCAAGTAAGTTATTGACCGATAACGTATGCAGTGAAAATCCCGCATTGGCCAGCGCAAAAAGCGGCATAACCACATACGCAACCCAAGGATGCAAATTATCCTGCAAACGTTGCATGGGACTGTCCTTGCTGCCATTTGGCAGTGTTAGTGCCAGCAACACACCGGCAATCGTAGGATGCACCCCGGCTTTGAATAGGCAATACCATAGCCATACGCCCAACAATAAATAAGGCGTAAGCGAGCGCACTGACAATTTATTGAAAAGATACAGCACAGTAACTAACGCAGCGGACTGGAACAACCATAAATAATGCAAGCCCTCAGAATAGAAAACCGCAATAATGATGATTGCGCCAAGATCATCAAAAATAGCGAGCATCAGCAAAAATAGCTTCAATGCAGGCGGAATACGCGTACCAAAAAGCGTCAGCACACCCAGGGCAAAGGCAATGTCCGTCGCGACTGGCGTCGCCCAGCCATAAATGGTCACCGGATTTTGATAATTAAAAAACACATAAATGAGAGCGGGTATCAGCATGCCGCCCAACGCCCCGACCGCCGGCAATAAAACTTGGGAGGGACGCGATAACTGACCTGTTAAAAAACTGCTCTTTAATTCCAGCCCCACAATGAGGAAAAAAAGCGCCATGAGGCCTTCATTGATCCAGAACATAAATTTATCAGTAAAAGATTGGTAAATAAAATCGAGCGGGGAATTCGCCCAAAAGAGGGCAATAAACGCCATTAAAAACAAAATAATGCCGCTAGCTGCTTCGAGTTGGAGAAACTTCTGTATTAGCCTGACCTGCATAGGTAGTATCCACAGTATTGTGTTTCTGGCTATTATGCAATAAATTCAGCAACATCATAGATTGTTATGTTAAGGAGCATGCGTAATGCGAATTCCACAAATGTCTG
Organism: uncultured Coxiellaceae bacterium; assembly: GCA_964449125.1. Taxonomy (GTDB): domain Bacteria; phylum Pseudomonadota; class Gammaproteobacteria; order DSM-16500; family DSM-16500; genus Aquicella. The sequence goes on from CAYUYG010000273.1 coordinate 1,845, forward strand.
ATTGTGATCTGAAAGGGAAGCGGGTTTTAATCCGGGAAGATTTTAATGTACCGCTTAAAAATGGCGAAGTCACAAGCGACCTTCGTATACGTGCTGCGCTGCCGACTATTAAGCAAGCGCTGAAGGCTGGCGGTAAAGTGATGCTCATGTCGCACCTGGGACGTCCTAATGAAGGTGTCTTCGATGAAACATTTTCACTTGCACCCGTGGCAAGACAACTTTCCAAATTGTTAAAAATTGAAGTGCCATTGGTTTCACACTGGCTAGACGGCGTAAAAATGGGCGATGCTCAAGTTGTCATGCTGGAGAATGTTCGCTTTCATCACGGTGAAACTGACAATAATGTGGAGCTTTCCAAAAAAATGGCTTCGCTCTGCGATGTTTTCGTGATGGATGCCTTTGCGACATCTCATCGCGCTGAATCCTCTACTTGCGGCATTATTAAATATGCTAAACAAGCCTGTGTTGGCCCACTGCTGATTTCTGAGTTGGATGCCATCAACAAAATAATGGAAAAGCCTGCACGACCGGTTGTTGCCATTGTTGGCGGCTCCAAAGTTTCCACCAAATTAGCTTTATTAGATTCGTTGGTTAAAAAAGTAGATTCGCTCATTATTGGCGGCGGTATTGCGAACACTTTCCTTGCAGCTGAAGGTTATACCGTGGGCAAATCGCTGTATGAACCCGATTTAATTGATGAAGCAGAACGCCTGGTTGTCGAAGCCAAAGAACGCGGCGCAGAAATTCCCATCCCCGTTGATATGGTCGTGGCAGAAAAATTATCGGAAGATGTGGAAAGCTATGTACGCCTTGCTTCACAAGTCGACGATAATGAAAAAATATTTGATATTGGCCCTGACACTATCAAGATTATCACTTCGATCATCAAAAAAGCCAAAACCATCCTCTGGAATGGCCCAGTTGGCGCTTTTGAAATCGACGAATTTGCCAAAGGAACGCAAGCCATTGCGAAGGCAATCGCGGAAAGCAAAGCATTTAAAGTTGCAGGTGGCGGTGATACACTAGCAGCCATTGAGAAATATAAAATCAGCAACAAGATTGATTATATCTCCACAGGAGGCGGCGCATTTCTCACCGTATTGGAAGGGAAAAAATTACCTGTCATCGCAGCTCTTGAAGAGCGCGTGGCAAAAAATGAAAAGAATGAAAAGGTCGCATGAACCATCTCCGTCATACTAAGATTGTTGTCACACTGGGGCCGTCACTTGACGACCCCATCATGTTAGAAAAGGTTATCCTCGCTGGCGCTGTTGTTTTCCGCGCTAATTTTTCTCACGGCGATATCAGCATGCATGAAACACGCATCAATATG
>CAYUYG010000274.1:0-3172 GCA_964449125.1 uncultured Coxiellaceae bacterium
TGTGCGTTTGGCGAAGCAGCAGCATGGCCAGTCGGCGGCTGTCTGAAACATTTTTATGATGAATTTGTTTACCATATTGAACATGGTAAATGCATGCCTGGAACAGAAAAGAAGGTTAACCATGGCTGATATTGAAATTGAAATAGATGGGCAAAAACTCACGGCAAAACCAAATCAGTCAGTTATTGAAGTCGCTGATGCGGCGGGTATTTATATCCCCCGTTTTTGTTATCACAAGCATTTGTCAGTTGCGGCAAATTGCCGTATGTGTCTAGTCGAAGTAGAAAAAGCACCCAAGGCGCTGCCTGCTTGTGCTACCCCTGTTATGCCTGGTATGAAAGTATTTACCAAGTCTGCGCGCACCATTGATGCGCAGCGTGCAGTCATGGAATTTTTACTCATTAATCACCCGCTTGACTGTCCCATTTGCGATCAAGGTGGCGAGTGTGAATTGCAAGATTTAGCGATGGGTTATGGTTCTGCCCATTCACATTACGATGAATGCAAACGTGCTGTTGCCGATGAAAATTTAGGCCCGCTTATTGCAACGGATATGACGCGTTGCATTCTTTGCACCCGTTGTGTTCGTTTTGGCACGGAAATTGCAGGTTTACGCGAATTAGGTGTGACCAATCGCGGTGGACACGCGGAAATTAAAACGTTTGTCGATCACGCAATGCAATCGGAAGTCTCCGGTAATATTATTGATCTTTGTCCTGTCGGTGCATTGACTTCTAAGCCTTATCGCTTCACCGCCCGACCTTGGGAATTAGATCAGTCTTCAAGTATTAGTCCGCATGATTGCATGGGTTCAAACGTGAATGTGCACACGCGTTACGGACAAGTCATGCGCATTGTGTCGCGCGAAAATAATGATATTAATGAAACCTGGGTTTCTGATCGCGATCGTTTTGGCTATACCGGTCTTTATCATCCTGAACGTTTGCAAGAACCCATGGCACGTATTGATGGGGTATGGCAAACCGTTGACTGGCAAAAAGCGTTTGAATTAGCAACCTCCAGTTTGAAAAATACCATCGCGCAACATGGCCCAGATAAATTTGGTGCGCTGGCTTCACCTAGTGCAACCGTCGAAGAATTTTATTTATTACAAAAAATTGTGCGTGGTCTGGGAAGCGCGCATATCGATCATCGTCTGCGTCAAACTGATACGCAAGATCAGAATGAAATGGCGGCTTTTCCTGGTTTGAATATGTCTATTCCTGCGCTTGAAACCTGCGATGCCGTTTTATTGATTGGTGCAAATATTCAGAAAGAACAACCCATCGCTGCCTTGCGTTTGCGTAAAGCGGCCTTAAAAGGCACGGCCATTGTTGCAGTGAATCCAGTCGATTATGAATTTAATTTTCCCATTGCCGCGCAGAAAGTAACAGCGCCGCAGCATTTGACTCGCGTACTCGCCGGTCTCATTAATGTATTCACACCCGATTATCCTGATGTAGCGACTGATGACACAGTAAAGGCGATTGCAGCGCACTTGCAGGGTAAACAAAATGTTTGTGTCTTGCTTGGCACCTTGGCTCTTAATCATCCTGAAGCAGCCACCGTTCGTTATTTAGCACAAAAAATCGCTGAATTAACCAATGGCAAACTGAGTTTTATGACTGAAGGCGCCAATGCAGCCGGTGCTTGGTTAGCTGGCGCGATTCCGCATCGCCACGTTGGTGGAGAAGCGGTGAACCATGTGGGGTTGAATGCGTATGAGATGCTGGCAAAACCGCGTAAAGCCTATGTTTTGCTGAATGTCGAACCAGCTGATTGCGCAGATGCGTATCAGGCACACGCTGCTCTCAAACAAGCGGATTGTGTCATTGCTTTGTCGATGTACCGTGATCCAATTTTAGAACAATGTGCGCATATTATTTTACCGATGGCGGCCTTTACGGAAACATCAGGTACGTTCGTTAATGTCACCGGCGAATGGCAAAGTTTTAAAGGCGTGGCTAAACCGTTTCATGCTTCCCGTCCCGCGTGGAAAATCTTGCGCGTGTTCGGAAACTTTTTACATCTGGATGGTTTTGAATACGACAGTTCCGAACAAATTAAACATGAGATAAAACATATCGTCGAGACAATGCCGGCGATGACGGCGCATTTTACCAAGCCTGCCAATTTTTCCATCACTACCCAGATGCATTTATCGCGTATTGGCGAAGTGCCGCTGTATGCCATTGATTCGCTCGTGCGTCATGCAACACCTTTGCAAGCTGCACAAACCATTATGCTCGGTAATACTGCCACCGTACGTTTACACCCAGAGACTGCTAACAAACTTGGCGTGACTGACGGTAATCTTGTGACAGTCAAACAGCATGCTGGCAGTGCCAAATTAACGGTAAAAACGGATGTACGCATTGCGCAAGAAGCAGCTTGGATTGCGGGCGGTGTGGCAGCAAGCAGTGATTTAGGCAGTTTATTTGGTGAGGTACACATTACATGCTAGAAAGTATCATGTTCATCGCCATTATTGTCTTGAAAGCACTGGCCATTGTGATTGGACTGGTAGTGGTGGTGCTTTACCTTACTTATTTTGAACGCAAAGTCATTGGTTATATGCACGTACGCATCGGGCCTAATCGGGTTGGACCGTATGGTTTATTTCAACCCTTTGCTGACACCATCAAATTATTGACCAAAGAAATTATTGTTCCGACTGCCTCAAACCGTTTTCTGTTTGTGATTGCTCCCACTTTGAGTTTTGGTACCGCATTAATTGGTTGGGCAGTCATTCCATTTGATAAAGGGGTTGTCGTTGCCAACGTTAATGCGGGTGTGTTGTACACGCTGGCCATTTCTTCGCTCGGAGTCTACGGCATCATGATTGCCGGTTGGGCATCCAATTCCAAGTACGCGATGTTTGGCGCACTGCGTGCGGCGGCACAATCGATTTCATATGAAATTGCCATGGGTTTTGCCTTGATTGGTGTCATGATGGCAGCGGGTTCATTGAATTTTCAAACCATTGTTGCTGCACAAAACGGCGGGTTTTGGCACTGGTATTTTATTCCGCTAATGCCGCTTTTTATTGTTTACTGGATATCAGGCGTTGCAGAAACCAATCGTTTACCATTTGACGTTGCAAAAGGTGAATTAGAAATTGTCGCCGGTTTCCCTGTGGAATTTTCCGGTGTTACGGTTTCCTTTTTTTTTT
>CAYUYG010000275.1:0-3167 GCA_964449125.1 uncultured Coxiellaceae bacterium
ACAGCGCCACTTGCGTGATTTGGTGATGGAAGCTGTCCATCAAGACGTGAGTGATATTCATATTCAAGTACGTCAAACCTATTCTAAAATCCGTATGCGTCAAAACGGCGAACTACACGTTTATGCTGAATGGTCTGAGAAGTTAGGTCGTGAGCTTGCATCTGTTGCCTTTAATAAAGAAACCGATCACGCTACCTCACACTTTAACCCTATGGTTCCTCAAGATGCTTCCATGCCCTTAAAAATGCAAGGACGTGATATTCGTTTGCGTCTTGCGAGTGTGCCAGCTCATGGTGGCTTTGACATGGTCATGCGTATTCTCACCACTGGTGAGGAGCGCACGAAATCATTAGAAGAGTTAGGTTATACGCCAAAACAAATTGATATTATTAAAATGGCCATGAAACTGCCATTCGGTGCAATTATTGTTGCAGGTCCCACCGGCTCTGGTAAAACCACGACACTTGCGACGTGTATGGAAATGGTTGAGAGCACGCAGAAACTTTATTCTATTGAAGATCCGGTAGAAAAAGTTGTTGAAGAAGCAACCCAGGTTCCCGTTAATACTGAAAAAGAAGACCGCAGTTTTGCCAGCATGGGCCGTGCTGCCTTACGTATGGATCCGGACGTTATCATTCTTGGTGAAATGCGTGATGAAGATACTGCACACGTAATGGTACGTGCTTCCATCACGGGTCACTTGGTGTTAACCACACTCCATACCAATCGTGCGACTGCCATTGTTACCCGTTTGGTTGATATGAGCATTTCACCGGTACTATTAAGCGATAGTAGCGTATTGCGCTGTCTGATGTGTCAACGTTTAATTGCAAAGGTTTGCCAAAATTGTGCGATTCCTTTGCGTACCTCGCCTAAGCACGAACCTTTTATTGCAGATTGGGAAGCAGTGCTGGGTAAGGAAGTTTTAGATAAAGCAAAAGTGCGCGGCAGTGGTTGTGCCAAATGTAATCATTCCGGCGTTGGCGGTCGCATTGTGGTGGCTGAAGTTATCTGGGTCGATGAAGAAGGCAGACAATATATTCAAAAATGCGATACCCTAAATTGGGAAAAATACCTCAAGGAAAATGGCTGGAATGATTTTCGTGATCGCGCCATTGACCTTATCCAGCAAGGGCTTTGTGATCCATTTGATGCTGAAAAAGTGGTTGGTCCTATCAACCCAGCGACACAATCACGTATATTTAAATACGTTTAAAGAAGGTGAGTATGGAATTAAGCATTAATGCGCTACTCAATTTGGGCTCGAAAATCGGACAGGCTGTACGCCATTGGCAATTTGGCAATAAGGCTCAGCAAGCTTTTCTAGAAGATTTATATTTACTGATTAATGACGGTATCCCTGCCAACCGCGCTGTCGATATGATGAGTCAGGTTACAACCGGTATCACTCGCGAAGTGGCATCCTCCCTTTCGGAAAAAATTGGCCAAGGCCAACCATTGGCAGAAGGTATGCGCGATTGGTTCGCGCCAAATGTAATTGAAATTATTCGTGTGGGTGAAGCTGGCGGTGCGTTAGGACAAACGATGAAATCCGCTATCAATATGTTGTCACAGCGCGGTGTGGCAGTTGGCTCTTTCGTTAGTGCGATGGCTTATCCTTTATTAGTGGTGATAATTGCTTGTGGCGTTATTATTTATCTCAATAATTCGGTTTTTACTCAATTTCGTTTAATTAAACCCATTGAACAGTGGCCAACTGCAGGTGTGCGTTTAGTCACGATCGCCGAATTAATACAGTCTTGGTGGTGGACAGTTATTGTTTTTATCGTACTCGCCATTGTTATTCTGAGATGGCTAATGAAAAATTATATAGGCGAATTTCGATCAACCCTGGATCAATTTCCGCCTTTTTCATTTTATCGGCGTTTTGCTTCAGCCCGTTTGTTGGAAACACTGGGGTTGTTAGTTCAGAATGGGGTCGTATTCAAATCAGCCATTAAAGTTATGCAGCATCAGGCAACGCCTTATGTTAATTCGCATTTGATGATGATGGAACATTTACTGAGTATGGGTAAAACGAATATCGCAGATGTGCTGGCAACAGGTCTGGTCGATGATTCTGACTTGATGCGTTTACGTGTGATGGCAGAAGTAAAAGGTTTCGAGCATGGGCTGGTGCGTATGGGTATCCGAGGCACCGACCAAGCTACCACCACTTTAAAATTCATTTCCCGTATTGTGGGCGGAACAATTCTAGTTATTGGTGCATTACTGATTATTACCATTGTGCAGGGTATTTATCTGACAGGTATGTCGATGGGTGCGTAACGAGGCCTGTTTATGAAAAAAAAACAAGCGGGTGTAACTTTAATTGAAATAATGCTTGTCATTGCCATTGCTGCAATGCTGATTTTTTTTAGCATACGTCAATATCAAATTTTTAAGCTTGATAACGACGTCAGAGCACTACAAGTAAATGTGGATCAATTATTTGAAGGTATGGGCCGTTTTTATCAAGCTGAATGCTACGGCAGAACACGCTCAAATGTGTCGAGCTTTCCCACCACGTATGGACGTTTAAATCCGCGTGTTAGCTCAGTGACGACTTTTCCTATCGCTCCCGTGACAGATCTGGAAACGCCCGGATATATTAATGGAGCTGATTTTCCTTTGAGCCCATTAGTCGATACGACAGGCGACGCCGATGATGAACCATTTAATGGGTATGTATTGCAATTTAATCGTATTAGCGAAGTTAAACAGGCATGTACGAGTGTTTGCAATGCTTCGCAAGTAGTGACAGGGTTGAATTCAGCGGGAAATTGTTGTGCTACTCGCAATGTTGGTACGATCGTTACTTGGATACCGCAGGTTGCTGTGTTGTTAAAGAATCCGGACACGGCACTCGCTTATTTACGGCTGCTGGGCGCAGATTGCTTATCCAGCATGTCGGGTGCGAATGTCACGCCGTGTACAGGTACAGGACCAGGTAGTGGTAATTATGTGGTCTGGGAACGACAGGTTTCGTTTGGATCTCAAGATGCAGCAACGGATTCCATGCTATTAAATCCAACCGTCAAGCAATTTACTAATATGTATCGTGTAGAACCGATGACGAGTGTAACGGGTAAAAGTCATTCCCCTGAATTTCAATATTATGTGTGCGGTAGTTATTGCGGTCGCGCGTGAAGAAACGCCGACCGGGA
>CAYUYG010000276.1:0-3160 GCA_964449125.1 uncultured Coxiellaceae bacterium
GTGTGCACCATGCAACATTAAATCCATTGCGCTGGCATCGTCACCACTGTAAACAGCAAAATTCTTATCACAACGACCCAGGATATCTTGCGCGCGCTCCAGTTTGCCGGTTGCTTCTTTAACGCCAATGATGTGTTTGACTTGAGCAAGTTGCTCAATGGTTTCAGGGAGCAAATCACAGCCAGTGCGGCCAGGCACATTGTAGAGAATGATGGGAAATTCAATCTTATCGGCGATAGTTTTGTAATGCACATATAGGCCGTTTTGGGTGGGCTTATTATAATAAGGTGTTACCAGTAAACAGCCGTCCGCCCCGAGCTGTTTGGCAGTTTCGGCCAGTTTGAGTGTCGTGCGCGTAGAGTTTGTGCCAGCGCCGGCAATGACAGGGATTCTGCCAGCTACTTGTTTGACAACCAGCGAGATCAATTCTGCTTGCTCATCCGGCTCTAATGTGGCGGATTCACCTGTGGTGCCAGCCGCAACGATAGCATTGGTTTTGGCCGCAATATGCCATTCGATCAGCTCATGCAGCGCATTTTTATCAATGGATCCATCTTCATGCATAGGCGTAACGAGCGCGACCATGCTGCCTTTAAATAACATAAACCTGCCTCCAGCCAAGCATTTACGAAGATTTTTATAGTCGATAGAGCGGTTTTTGTCTATAAATTTCTGCTTTATCTCTATATAATTTAGCCCTTTTGATGGCTGGCTCAGTGAGTGGTAATGAATAGATCCGCAATTTCAGACAGACTATGGGGTGACCGTGCCAAGTTAAGCTATTTATTAGTAGCTTCTGCATTGGTGCTATTTACAATGTTAGGTGGCAGAGAAATCTGGACTCAGGAGCATCGCTGGGCGGATATCGTTTCTGGTATGTTTTACCGGCATGATTTTCTGCATCCGTATTTGGGTAATAATACTTATTATGATAAACCCTTACTGTCTTATTGGTTAATTGCCATCGTCGCCAAGCTAAGCGGAAGTTTGACTGCGTGGTCATTGCGGGTACCTTCAGCGCTGGCAGGTATGTTGGCCATTTGGTCTACCTATCGTCTCGGCACCACGCTCAAAAATAAACAACTTGGTTTTTTATCTGCTTGGTTGTTATTGACGACGTTTTATTTTGTGTTCTGGGCGCGTACCAGTAGCGCGGATATGCTAAATTTGGCGGGCTCGGTTTTTGCTGTCGCTTGGTATATGACGAAGCGTAATCAAGCCACTTTTTTTGATTACTCAGTTTTCTTTTTGATTATCGCAGTGTCTTCTTTGTGTAAAGGATTGGTGGGTGCAATTGTGCCCTGTATTGCAGTCCTGACTGATATCGTTTTACAAAAATCCTGGAAGCAGCATTTGCGCTTGCCACTTTTTTTGAGCTTAATACCGGCCTTTATGATTTACTTGCTGCCCTTTTTGGCTTCCAGTTATTTTGGTGGCGAGTCATATAATGAAAATGGTTTGTACTTAGTTTATCGTGAAAATATTTTGCGGTATTTTCAGCCTTTCGATCATCAAGGTCCCATTTATACTTATTTCATTTATTTACCCGTTTATTTATTACCCTGGACCGTTTGTTTTATCCCGGCGCTGTTTTCATTAAAATCGCGCTGGCAAACAATGACCATTAACCAAAAATGGATTGTCTGGACTACGGCCTGCTTATTTTTATTTTTTACTTTAAGCGGTTCACGCCGTAGTTATTATGTGCTGCCCATTGTTCCTTTTGCTGTTTTATTGACAGCAGATTGGATGTTGTCAGGTACGTTTAGCAAAACCTTGCAATCTGTCTATGCGCGGTTGGTGACATTTTTTTTAGCGCTCTTGTTTTTAGTATTTGGTGTCGGACAGGCGTGGTATTACTCGCAATTCGGCATTAATCGTTTTGCGGAGTTGGTAAAACAACAAGCCGATCAAATCATGCCTTGGCAGAATTGGAAGGTCGTGATGCTGGATGCGGAAAGTAAGTTGAATTTTTATCTGCAATTGCCCCCGGATGCGAATACCTACGATATTCAAGGCGAACGCATTTCTCCTTCATCCATTCAGCTTGCGAAAACATGGCCAATTGTGCAAGATAAACCTGTTCATACTATTTTCATTACACGAAAACTTTATGCTGAAGCCCTGGCGCCGTTTTTTAAAAATTATCAGCGCATCGAATTGCCCGTATCGGCAGGGTGGTCGTTTATTAATCCAACTACAAATGATGCGCCCATTGCATTTTTACCTAAGCAGGATGTCAGCTAAAAATCGGATGAGGCATGACAACTCAGCTTGTTAGAAAGCGGTATGCTAGATTTCTAGAACTGCTAGCTGAGCAGGATGATTCAATAGATCAAGAAGAAATTAAAAACCTAAAAATAGATTTACAGCAAGGCTTCTGTTTTGGGTTGGCATTGAGCGATGCGGTGTTTGGCTCGTTTGACTACGATATTTGGTGGGAACATCTTCAAGCTAACGTCGTCAACTGGAATGGAAAATCGACTTCGCTACAGAAAAAGGTAAATATTGATAAATACTTGCCTTCCTCGCATATCCCCGATAACGACGGCGATAAAGCATTACAGGACCTCATTGAGAAAAGTTTTAATTATGCTATTCCCTTGCAGCTAAATTACGTCCACAGAACACCAGGGTTTATGGAAGATAGCGTTAGCCAATACGATATATTGGAACCCGAGAAAAAATTTAATATTCTTATTAATGGTGAATCTCACTTTATTCAAAGTTGGGATAGAGCTTGTGGTCACTTTCCTCTCCGGACATTAGTGAATTTTTTAAAGCAAAATAAGCAGGAAATTGCTGGGAATGTTTGTCTGACTTATTCGCATGATCATGCCATTAATCTGAAATATAAAAAAAACCGTTGGATTATTTGTAATGCCAACTACAATCATTCTTCCGCTAAAAAAATGACTAAAAAATTCCGGACTGAGTGGGGTGTGGCTCTGGAAATATATCGAGTCCTGCAAACACGTTCCATTGGCTTCGCTGTGGCAACGTTTGAGAAAGACAGGCAGATTGATTTGAAATTTCACGAGGAAATGGCGGCACGTGATGTTCTGCAGTTAATGAAAGGAGCGGGGCTGCACATTATCATTGAGCATAAAGAAAGTTATCTCAAGCGTATTATGGAGCTGGCTGAACAAAATTCGGATGT
>CAYUYG010000277.1:0-3158 GCA_964449125.1 uncultured Coxiellaceae bacterium
TGAAAGCCGTTAAACGTTTTAATCCGGATATGGGTGTACGCTTGGTGACCTTTGCCATGCACTGGATCAAAGCAGAAATTCACGAATATATTTTACGCAACTGGCGCATCGTCAAAGTAGCGACGACCAAAGCACAGCGCAAACTTTTTTTTAATTTACGTACCCTGAAAAAACACTTGGGCTGGATGACGCAGCAAGAAGTGAATGAAATTGCTAAAGATTTAGGTGTCAAACCAGAGACTGTGCGCGAAATGGAAATGCGCCTCTCCACGTCTGATGCATCGTTTGAAGCACATAATGATGCGGATGATGAACCTGGCTTCGCACCAGCAGGTTTTCTGGAAGATGCACGTTATAATCCCGCACAACAATTGGAAAGTAGCGACTGGTCAGAACAATCTGGGGGCGTGCTTTATCAGGCACTCAATGAATTGGACGAACGCAGCCAAGACATTATTCGCACCCGCTGGTTAGATGACCAGAAATTGACATTGCAAGACCTCGCCGATAAATATCAAATTTCTGCGGAACGCGTACGTCAGTTAGAAAAAAACGCCATGCAAAAATTGCGTGCTGCCGTTGAGATGATGAATTAATCATCTCGAAGGAGTAGTAGAAAATGGTAATGAAGTTAGGGTATTGCAAAGCTTAAACCAAAACACATCCTCAATTAATTAACGAAGTTAATAACCGACCATTAAAGTGTTTAGATACAAAACGCCGCCAGGACTGTTTCAACTTTAAAATCATTCGCCGAATAAACCACTAACTTAGCAGGGTGGATGACACGAGATTCTGCAAAATCCGAATCAAAGTCGCCCCAAGAAAATCATTTGCAGAGTAAAAAACGCCACAAGAAATGTTTGCTAATGTAGTAATAATCCAATGGATAAAGTGTCAGAATTTTACCTAACATCAATAGCCAACGTTAATGCACTTGATAAAGTTTAATTCGTTTTAAGGGCCTGGAAAAAGTGCCGTCTAAAATGATTCTATTTATAAAATCCGTTACGTCTTAATAAATCTTCTAAATAGGCATCAGGTAATCCAAATGGTTCATCCTCACAAGTTGGTGGTTGCGCATATAGCGTGTTTCTTGCACTAGGGGAACTATAAAACTCAGAGCGCGGTTCTTCGCCGCTTAGCTCAGCTGCCTTAGTTTCAGATGCGGTAATGGGCGTATTTAATTGACTAGACTCATTCTGAGTAGGCCAATTTAGATATTGAGCGATATCTAGTTCTTGTGCCTCAGTTGGTGGTGATGCAGGTTGTAGCGCTATTATTGCCGCAAATAAAGCTTCTTCGGATGAAGTTAAATTAGTTATTGATGCTTCACTATATACTCTATCTTCCTCTTCTTCTGGAAGCTGATTGTTCGGTATTGAAGCTGAGACCAGTGAAGTTGGATTTATTGAAACAGGTGATGTTGTCTGCGCAAAAAATGTTGGGAGTGATATTGGCGCATGAGTGGGTATTCCTGTTAAGACACTATGAGCCACTGTATGGCTTGCCAAACTCGCTACATACTCATCCCTCGCAGATAAAGGGGAAAGACGTGATAGTGATCGTTTAGCTTTACGACGTGATGGAGGGAGGTTGGAAGGGCTTTCCATTACGGTTGGCTCAGCTCTTGCATCAGCATTTGAGTCAAGCATAGAAAAATAATCGTCCATACCTGGGAGTAATGCATACTCACACTCCTCATCCTCTTTGCTAGTCGATGCGGAGAGTTGATTCGACCAATCCGCTTCAACCAAGTGCAGTTGTTCAGTGCATGGAGAGGGTGGCGTAGCATCGGTGGAAAACTGCGTGGGCACAAATACACTAGCCAATAGTGCATCGCTTAAAAAAGATTGAGATTGCGGTTCAGCATGCTCAGTTGAAGTTGGTATCGAATTAGTTGCTCCCCGCATATAATCAAATAAAGCAGCTTGCTCTTCACTTAAATAAGAAGCCGAAGGGGCTAATCGTTGTGGTGAATTAGAATGGATTGCACGTGGTTCATGCGCCTGTTTAAATAAAATTTCCTGGCGTGAATTACTATCTAACAACCAAAAGGTAGTAAACATTACACGACCATCTAAAATATCTTTTATTGTTAACTGTTGAATTTCTTCTTTAGCTAAAAGGCGCTGGTCACTTCCCACAGTGACCCAATATAATTCTGTTCTTGTTGGCGTAAAAATTCGATTTTGTCTTTCCAAACATTTTCTTTTACAATAATTATTGTAAGAAATCAGTATTACTTGACCGCTTTCAATAGCTTCTATTTTTATTTCTTGAATTTCTTCTGGGGTCAATAGACGATTACGGTTCTCTTCGATAATAACCCATACTTTATCGTTGCTCTTAGGTGCTTTTGGTGCTTTACGTTGGGCAGCTTTGCTTTGTCCTTTTTGACGAATTTGTTTTTTTAGTTCGGTAGAGAGCGCAGAATAGCCAGTAAGCTTTACTTCATCATTTTCAATATTTTTAAATTCTAATTTACTAATTTCTTCTTCAGTTAATAACCGTTTACGATTGGTAGTGGTCCAATAGTGTTCTAATTTTTGTGGGGTGGCAACCCAGCCCGCCTTTTCTTTAATTAACCGCTGCTGGTAGGAAAGATAATTCATTAATTGAACTTTACCCGTGCGAATGGATTCTACTCCTAATTGTTTAATTCCTTCTTCTGTTAATAGCTGACTGCGACCATTGTCGTTAAGAACCCACACACGATCTTGAGGGGATTTCTGTTCAATTAATAATTCTCTACCTAAAAAAGTCTCGACAGTATCACGTTGATTCGATCCAGCATTAACCGGTTGGCGGTCATGCTGATGCGGGATTGATGTTTCATCATCGTCTATCCAAATGATAGGCTCTGGGGTGGCAGATACTAATTTATTAGTACTTGGCGTGGTTTCTGGATAGGCATCAACACTGATAATGACTGGGCTTGGTAGTTGACTAGTAATGGGAGCCTGAGGGGTGGGACATGTATTTAAATCAGAATCCGGCTGAAGGTGTCTTTGCTCACGCACAGCTGGTATTAAAATTGCATCATCTATTATAATTTTGGGTAGTTCAATTGGCACAGAGATTGCGGGCGTTTGGCTATGCATTACTGCAGTGCGAATGGAATCTACCCCTAATTGTTTAATTCCTTCTTCTGTTAA
>CAYUYG010000278.1:0-3147 GCA_964449125.1 uncultured Coxiellaceae bacterium
CCACCGGCTTCCGGTGGTTTGATTAAAATCGGCATCAATCCAAACGGTGCTTTTAAAGTCACGCCATTAATACTCCCCTATGCTCGCATGCGTGAATTAAATGAGCATTTACTTTTATTTTTTACCGGCGTATCCCGTACTGCCTCTGATATTGCTGCGCATAAAATACAATCTATTCCTCAAAAAACATCTGAATTACACCAAATGCATCGGCTGGTAGACCACGCAGAAAAAATATTGTGTTCGGATAGCAATATTAATGAATTCGGTGAATTATTGCATGAAACCTGGAATTTAAAACGCCAAATCAGCGATAAAATTGCACCTGCCTATATTAATGAAATTTATGAGCGCGCGCGCACTGCTGGTGCAACCGGTGGTAAATTATTAGGCGCCGGCGGTGGTGGTTTCATGTTATTTTTTGTTAAACCTGAAAACAAAATTAATGTCTGTAATGCTTTGCGTGATTTGTTACTAGTACCTTTCGAATTTGAAAATAATGGCTCACAAATTATTTTCCATGACCACACGCAATACAGCCGCATGTCCATGACTAGCCGTCATTATCGCCATTTGCGTAATCAGAATTTTGAAGAAATTACCCGACTTGATCGTCAACGCTTAACGCGATTATTAGCTGTTGAATAACTTTTGGAGGTTAAGATGAACAAACAAGAACTACTGGATCAGATTCAAAAAAATATTAAAGATTATTGCGACAGCCAATATGATTATTCATTTAATCCTGAAAAACCCGTTGTACGTTTGCATGAACCCACCAATAGTGGTGAAGAAATTTATGCTGCTGTGGAAACGATGCTGTCTACTTTTACTACCATGGGTAAAAAAGTTCGCGCATTTGAACAGCAATATGCTGATTATGCCGGTACACAACACGGCGTGATGTCTAATTCCGGTTCTTCTGCCAACCTTTTGTCCGTGGCAGCACTAGCTAATCCTTTTACCCGCGATTATTTAAAGCCAGGCGATGAAGTCATCGTGCCAGCCCTGTCTTGGTCAACCACGATTTGGCCGCTCATTCAACACAATCTCATTCCAGTGATTGTGGATTGCGATATTAACGATTTTAATCTTGATTTAAACAAGCTAGAAAGCGCAATTGGTCCAAAAACTCGCGCGATCAAACTGGTGCATGTGTACGGCAATCCTTGCAATATGGATGCCATTATGTCGCTGGCAAAAAAACATAATTTATTTGTCATTGAAGATTGCTGTGAAGCCATGGGTTCATTCTATGATGGCAAATCAGTTGGCAGCTTTGGTAATGTCGGTAATTTTAGTTTCTTTTTTTCGCACCATATCAGCACCATGGAAGGTGGTATTTCCGTAACCAATGATTTTGATTTGACCGAAACGATGCGAATTTTACGCGCACACGGCTGGTCACGCGAAGCGGATGAGCATCAAAAATATGTCAATATGTACCCAGACATCGATCCGCGTTTTATTTTTATAAACACGGGTTATAATTTGCGTCCCACGGAAGTCAATGCTGCCATTGGTAAAATCCAATTACCGAAATTAAATTCACTCATTGATAATCGTCGTGAAACTGCCGCGTTTTATTTAAATTATCTCAGCAAATACCAAGAATTTTTCCAATTCCAGAAAGAAACACCGAAAGGAAAACACGTCTGGTTTGGTTTCCCGGTTATTTTGAAAGACAACTGCCCATTCAGCGTGAAAGATATCACCGCTTATATGCAGCAAAATGGCATTGAAACGCGTCCGATTATTGCAGGAAATATGGCACGGCATCCCGCTTTCAAACTGCACACACATCGTATTGCCGGTGATTTACATAATGCCGATACCGTGATGAAAAAAGGCTTTGCATTCGCTTGCCATCATGCGGTTGATCAACAAGCACGCCAATACGTGGTTGAAACAATGGATGCATTTATTGCAAATTTCATGAGCACTCACGCTCGAAAAATCGCATAAGGACAAAATAGGTAGAGGACAGGAAGATGAAAAAGAAAGTTTTAATTTGTGGCGCCACTGGGTTTATCGGACGTAATTTAACGGAACAATTAAGCAAACGTGACGATCTTGAAATTCATGCGGTACGTTTTCAACGCGCAGAATACGCCTGTGACAATGTAACCTGGCACCAGGCAGATTTACGTAATCCTGACGATATTGAACGCGTTATCGCCGGCATGGACGTCATTATTCAGGCGGCTGCCACCACCTCTGGTTCTAAAGATATCGTCACTCGCCCTTATATTCATGTGACAGATAATGCGATCATGAATTCTTATCTATTTCGCGCCGCGTTTGAGCATAAGGTCCAGCACGTCGTTTTCTTTAGCTGCACCGTGATGTATCAATCTGCCACGCATGCATTAAAAGAAATTGATTTTGATGCGAACTTACCGTTGCACCCGCGTTATTTTGGTGTTGGCAACACAAAAATTTACATGGAAAAAATGTGTGAATTTTATGCCAATATTTCCAATACCAAATTTACAGCTATTCGTCATTCCAATATTTATGGTGCGCATGACAAATTTGATTTGGAACGCAGCCATGTATTTGGGGCTACCGTCACTAAAGTCATGACCGCCAAAGAAAAAGTAACGGTGTGGGGAACAGGCGAAGAAGAGCGCGACTTATTGTATGCCGATGATTTGGTGCGTTTTGTTGAATTAGCGATTGAAAAGCAGCCCGAAAAATACCGTTTATATAATTGCGGTTATGGCGATGCGATTGCTATTAAAGATTTGGTCAAACAAATCATTAAACATTCTGGCAAGAGCTTGTTAATTGAGCATGATATTTCCCAACCCACCATTAAAACCAGTTTATGGTTGAATTGTGCCTTGGCTAAACGTGAACTTGGCTGGGAACCAAAAGTGACATTAGACGAAGGCATTGAAAAAACCCTCGCCTGGTGGAAAGAACACATTGCTAAAAAAGAAATGGCGGCTGCTTAATGACAGCAGTAGGTTGGGCTGCGCAGCTTAGCCCAACCGACGCGGATGACGGCCCCTAATTGGAGATTTAAATGAGTTTTTATAAAGATAAAAATGTACTCGTCACTGGCGGTACAGGTTTAATAGGTCGTCCACTGGTTGAAATGTTAGTGGCACAAGGTGCGAAGTTTACGATCGTCTCACTCGA
>CAYUYG010000279.1:0-3126 GCA_964449125.1 uncultured Coxiellaceae bacterium
CACCTCATTTCATCCAAGCCAATTGCAACAATGATTTCGTGGCAAATGACATAAAAAAACAATAACACCCAGACCCAAAGCAAACTGCCGATAAAAATGGCCGTCGTTAATTTATATTTAAAATCTTCCCAAGCTACTTGCCAAACATGATGGTGCCAATACAAATGCAACAACGCATCGGTAGACCAAATTATAAATGCAAAGAAACCATAAACGAGGCACTTCCACACAATGGTATAAATAAGTGGTTTTTTGTTAAAAATAGTAATAAATGGCAAGCTATCGGAAATAAGGATGGCTTTCGCCATGATTAACGCGTCAACACTCATACTGAGAAAAGTAAAATAATGTGGCTCATGCGGGCCGCGCATCATGGCGCCCGTTAAATGAATAAAATTAAACGCGCACAGAAAATAAATGATGGCTGGCAACGCATGGATTATTTCCCGCTTCATCCAATTGAAAATACGCATGCCTATCCTTAACCACAGAATCTTTATAATACTCGCCTGAACTTGTCGCTAGCAAGCACGGGGCTTAAAAAATACGCAAATTAGTGCTAGAGTACGCAGAACTTCTGGATGGCGTGATAGACATGGAACAATTAACTCAGGCTGATGGACGCATTTCCTGGAAAGCTTATTGCAAAATAGTAGGGGAATTTTTTCTTGGGTTTTACCTTGCTACGTTTTGTGTTGCCATTTATATCTCACATCGGCAGGGAGCAAATTTGTATATCACTTTTTTGCTCGCCTTCTTATATATCTTCGTAATCGCCGTTAGCATCAAACGGGTACTGGAAAAACTACCTATCGCGGGGATCATGCTGTTTGCCCCGACTGCACCCCTGATTGCCCTCATCCTGATTGTGACTTTAATTCCTATCCTGCAGTTTTTTCAGTAGTTATTTATCTTTATTCTTACGAAATAGCACAGCAATACTACCAATCATTTGCACGAGCTCGGTATTCATTGACTCGGTCAAATCAGCCAATAAAGCCTGACGTGCATCACGGTCTTCCGCAGCAATGCGAACCTTTACCAATTCATGATCATTCAAAGCACGGTCTAATTCTTTCTTCACGGCCTCTGTCACCCCATTACTGCCTATCATGACAATGGGTTTTAACTTGTGAGCACGAGCTTTTAATTCCTGGCGCCCTTTTGGTGTTAATGGCATAGCTTAATCCCAATAAAAAGCCGTTAGTTTACTGGAGGAACAGTCCGGCAGCCAGTAAAGATTAGCATTTTCACTCACCCCGGAACTGTTCATTATTTATACTATTTTTCCTTTTTATTTCTTGGCAAAATACTAAAAAAAATCTTATCTGGGGGTAGTTCTAATAAATCAGGCAATACCGCTAACACTTCCTGACGCCTGCGTAAGGCTTTTTTCTTATCTATTTCAGACGGCGCTTGATATTCCTGTACGTGAGCTGAATTCGTTGTTACATCAATCGCAAACGCGTAATCAGGTAAATCAAGATCATACAACCGGTATGATTCAGTACCTTGACGTTTGGCTTGTTTGCCCAAATGTTTCAGGTTTTTGCGTAAGCGATTAGTAAACATTTCAAGACCCGATGAACTGTCGGCACCAATGGCTTTTTTTGCTTCGCGTATACGTCGCTGATTATCACCTTCTGGACTACGATCAACGAAGTAAGCCGGCTCGATCGAGAACAATAATAATTTGCAGGGTAATGCGCCATTAAAAAGCGCATAAAACTTAATCGCGCGCAGACCCATTTGTTTACCAAGATCTGGATTGCCTGTAAATACGGCCGCTTTCCAACCCGTAAATGCCGCCTTAAAACGCTCACCCAATTGCGTATACAAGGGCTGCAAGGCTTCTTCCTCACCTAAGCGCTCGCCGTAGGGTGGATTAACGACAATCAAACCTGGCAGATCCGATGCTTTAGGCGCAAGGGTGGCAACATCACGTTTTTCAACATGCACCTTCCCCAACAAACCAGCTCGCTCCAGATTGGCGAAAGCAATTTTAATGGCTTGCGGATCATGGTCATAACCCACCATCGTTGGTAAGGCTTGCAAACCGGCATTAGCACGCACCTGTGCTTCACTCACCAGCGTTTGCCATAATGACGCATCATGCTGGCGCCAGCCTAAAAATCCGAAATAATTGCGTTTTAATCCCGGTGCCACATCAGCCGCCATGAGCGCGGCTTCAATCACTAACGTGCCTGAACCACACATGGGATCAATCAGCGTACCCTTATCTTTTGCAATTGCAGGCCATCCAGCACGCAATAAAACGGCAGCGGCTAAATTTTCTTTGAGGGGTGCGTCACCTGCCTCCAAACGATAGCCACGTTTATGTAAGCTATCACCCGATAAATCCAGACTGATCATTGCTACATCGCGATGCAAGTACACGTACACGCTGACATCTGGACGTTCGCGATCAACATTGGGTCGGGTACCAAATTTCTCGCGAAACTGATCCACAATCGCATCTTTAACTTTTTGCGCCGCAAATAAAGTATGGTTGATTTTTGATTGCGAACACACGACATGCACGGCTAAGGTGCCTTCGGGAAGCAAATGCTCATCCCAAGCAATACTTTGAGCGGCTGCATACAATTCATCGGGATCATTGGCTGGTGCTTCCGCCAATTGTAATAACACACGATTGGCCAAACGGGACCACAAACAGGCTTGGTAAGCGACGCGTAAATCACCACTAAATTTAACGCCTGCCAATTTTTCTTGGGCATCCTGTGCACCAAAACTTTTTAACTCATCGACCAGCAATAATTCCAGGCCTTTGGGTGCCGTGGCAAACAATGCCAGCTTATTTACTAATGGAGTATTCATACGCTTGATATAATCCTTGTAACACTAAATCAGGTAAAACCACGTCAAACAATAATTTATTTTTATAAAGCTGCGCAAAACCACCGGTACCAATGACCACTACCGGTTCAGCTTGAAACACATTTTGTTTAAACCCGCCAATAATTTCTTTTAAGGCACCCATTTGTCCGTAATACAACCCCGCTTGGATACTTTCGCGCGTGGTACGGCCAATGCAATGCTGCGGCACTTCAATATCCACTTCCATTAATTTGGCCGTATTGTTTTTTAGCGATTCCATGCCCAAAC
>CAYUYG010000280.1:0-3119 GCA_964449125.1 uncultured Coxiellaceae bacterium
TGTGACTTTGGCAAACTCAGAGAATTTTTTTTCATATCGACCGGCGGCTTTTGCCGCCTGAAGTTCGCTGAATAATTTACTCTGTGATAACCACAAGACATCAACGTCTCGTCTGATAGCGCAATGCGCCAATGCCTGTGCAATATGGCTTTTCCCAGTGCCGGTGGGCCCAACGATTAGCACTGGCGATTTTTCAGTTATAAAACGGCATGATGAAAGCTCCTGAATCTGCGCGCGATTGATTTTAGAATTAAAGTCAAAATCAAAGTTTTCGAGTGTTTTGTCGCCTCGAATGGAGGCGCGTTTTATCCGCGCCCGCAGTTTTTTATTTTCGCGACCTAACGTTTCATCCTGTAATATAAGCGAGAGAAACTCTGGATATGCTAATTTCCTTTCAATCGATTCACGGGTTCGCTGCGGTAAATAATCCATTATGTGAGACAGTCTTAGTTGTTTTAACATAACATTAATTTCTGGCATTGGATGTGTCATGGAAATGATCTCCTGTTAATTACTGTAGTAAGGTTGATGTGTTGCGACAGAACTGTCCGCCTCCCGTGTATGTTTCTGTCAACTCATCAAATGCTTCTTGTTCAGGGAGTGGCGCATACTCCAACCCCTTTTTTAAGATGCCTTTGATGGTTTGATAATGTGCGCTCTCAAAAACAAGTGCACGTCGGCAGGCAGCATCCAGCCGCGCGCTGCCATAACTCTTTTGTAAGCCAACGATACCTTGCGCCGCGCGCAAATAATCCACGACGGAATCGTTTAGTAATTTATGAATGACTTGTTCACAGTGTGTTCCTATTTTTTTAGCGCTTTCAAGACACCATTGAGCATCGCGCATGCAATAGGCAATTGCATTTGGTGGCAGGTGCTCATTAATCGTGTGCCTGTCACCATGTCTAAATAATCGCGGGTGAACGCCCACTAAAATATGATCTTGAAAGATTCTCACCGTTGTCTCAGTAGCGCGTAGCCAAAGTGATTGGCCAACCAATTTGTATGGTGCGGAATATCTGCATTTTAAGTACATGACGTGACAATCACCATGCAAAGTGACTTTCTCCCAGACTGCGCATTCTGGTGGTATTGCTGGTAATGGTATTAGAAGCAGTCGCTCAATTTCAAACAGTGTTAGCGGCTTTTCACGTGTGGTGCCGTGAATACGATTGCCTGCTGCTTCTAAAGTCCATTTTTTTAGTTGTCGGTTTCCGTCGACCAAATTGTGAAATTCACGCAGCGGAACAAAATTATTTTTTACGTATTTCACTCCAGCTTCCACGCGCCCTTTTTTCTTCGGGTCTCTCGGCGGACACGCCGATATGATGAACCCGTAACTCTCGGCAAATCCTCTATAAGAACGTTGAACAACAGGATCGTAATAACACGCTTTCGTGATCGCGCATTTTGGATTATCAATTATAATTTTTTTTGGTACGCCATTAAACCATTCGAATGCGCGCCGGTGACATCCCAGCCATGTTTCTACATTTTGATTTAATACAAGCTCGCAGTACTGATGTCGACTCCACGCCAGCACCATGACAAAAATCCATGTCTTTGTTACTTCGCCGGTTGATTCATCAATTAATGGTGGGCCGGCACCAAAGTCAACTTGGGCGCATTCGCCGGACTTGAAGTCTAAGATCATGCTGACTGTTGGCGATTTATCTTTTATTTTTTTAATATACCGTTGCACAGCATCATATGAACCTTGGAATCCATGTTGGCGTTGCAGCACGGCGTGAATAACACTCGCCTGAACACCTTGCTGGTGCCATTCCTCAATTTGTTTCTGATAGGGCAGTACGGAAGGTTGTGTCGAAGGTGATGATGGCGCTAAATTGAAAAATGAAGCCAACACGCCATCACTAGGCATGTCACTACGTGTATCCAGCCAGCCCTGTTCTGTAGCAATGACGAATATCTGCTTAGCCTTGACCCTGCTGGCAAGTCCAGCCTTGGCGATCCCTCTGATGCTGACCCCCATGCGTAACTGAACGATAATTTGATGGTACTCGTACATGTCGATTCTCCGCTTAGCCATGAGTCATCCTCCTTGATTGGTATCAAGAATAGATTACTCGGATTTAACGTCTGTTCGACACGCTGAGGGTGGTCTAATTAGGGTGCGGTTGCCCTGGTCTAATTAGCCTGCGGTTGGGGTGGTCTAATTAGGGTGCGGCTGGAGTGGTCTAATTGAGGTGCTGATTAACACAACAAGGAATAATGATGAAAGAATATAACACTGCGTTTTTTAGTTTATATGAAAATTGGTTTAAGTTACTTAAAACAGAATTTGGTGAAAATAAAGCAATAGACCTTTTTAGAAAAGCCATGGAAATCGGATTATCTAAAGCATATGGTAATAGCTTCACTAAAGGATTAACGTCAGAATTTGCAAGATTAGTAGGTGAACGAGACAATAATGTAGGGTTACTCGTTAAATTTCCTGAAATATCAGAAAATAAATTGGTTTATCAATTCCATACTGATCCTTTTCCCAATTTAAAAAATGAAGTCACTCCAAAAGAATTAGACGATACTTATATTGCATTTAAAGTAAAATATATTTTAGGAGAAGAATGGAAATATAAAAACACAACCCATCTTTGGAATGGTGACCCTTATACTGAATTTGTTATTTCCAGATAATTAGCCTCGCGCAATTTTTTTGGTTTAACAACAACAGATATATAATCAGATGATATTTTAGTTTATCAACTTAATATTTAACGATTTTTAATGATTACTAATCACACGCGGGGCAGTAGAGGGGCATCTGAGAATAAAATTGAAGTAAATTGATCTTCTTATAACCAAATAAATGATTAAATTTAGATCAAAAATGTGGCTGCGAAAATTGTTTAATTATTTTTCAATTTTCTTCAGCAGTCTGAGTTCCCGTTTAAGTTCAGCCTCTAGCTCTTTTTCAGTTGGCAGGTGAAATTGATATTTGCTCGCAAAAATTTGTTTTGCCTTGTCGCCCAAAAGGTAACTAGCCATGCTATCGCTTTTGTCAGTGCAGAGTACCAATCCTAATGTCGGATTATCGCCCTCTGTCAAACACTCCCTGTCATAGTAATTAACATACAATAGCATTTGTCCTAGATCAG
>CAYUYG010000281.1:0-3119 GCA_964449125.1 uncultured Coxiellaceae bacterium
CTGATTTAAAACCTTGAAATGGTTCAATTTTTAGCAAAAACCAATTGATCCCCTTTAAGCGCCACCTCAATTGTATCCCCATGCACAAAATCTCCGCGAAGCAATGCTTCAGAAAGCGGATTTTCAAGCTCTTGCCGCAATGCACGCCCTAAGGGTCTTGCGCCATAAATCGGATCAAAGCCTATTTGCGCAATTTTATCTAAGGCTTTTTCTGATACGATTAAGTGTAAACCTTGATTGTGAAGGCGTTTTTGGATTTCTTCTAACTGAATAGTTGCAATCGCGCGAATATTTTCTTGACTCAACGCATGAAAGACCACTGTTTCATCAATCCGATTAATAAACTCAGGACGAAAATGTTGAGCAACTAGTTCCATCACCGCTGATTTAATCTGTTCGTAATTAAAGGTACGGCCCATTTCCTGAATCACTTGAGAGCCAAGATTAGAAGTCATTACAATTACGGTATTACGAAAATCAACAGTCCTGCCTTGGCCATCGGTCAAACGCCCATCATCCATTACCTGTAAAAGAATATTAAATACATCGGTATGTGCTTTTTCTACCTCATCCAAAAGAATAACGGAGTAGGGCCTACGCCTTACTGCTTCAGTTAAATAACCACCTTCTTCGTATCCAACATATCCTGGCGGAGCGCCAATTAAGCGTGCTACTGAATGCTTTTCCATAAATTCAGACATATCAATACGTATCATGGCTTCCTCTGTATCAAAAAGGAATGAAGCCAGTGCTTTACATAATTCTGTTTTACCGACGCCAGTAGGTCCCAGGAACAGGAACGAACCTATAGGGCGATTGGGATCAGAAAGACCTGCACGTGATCTTCTGATGGCATTTGACACTGCATCTACCGCTTCATTTTGTCCAATCAAGCGATTATGCAGCGCTTCCTCCATTTTCAGCAGTTTTTCTTTTTCACCTTCCATCATTTTGGCAACGGGTATACCAGTCCATTTTGAAACTATCTCGGCAATTTCATCTTCTGTTACTTTATTGCGAACCAGTTTTGTTTCCACACTGTCAATTGCTGCAACTTGACTTAATCTTTTTTCCAATTCAGGGATACGCCCGTACTGTAATTCGGACATACGGCTTAGATCTCCAGCTCTTCTGGCCGTTTCCATTTCAAGTTTCGCTTGTTCAAGCGCTTCTTTAATTTGAGTAGAACCTTGCATGGTCGCTTTTTCAGCTTTCCATATTTCTTCCAAATCAGAATAGTTTTTTTCCAGTTCATCAATACTGTGCTGTAAATCGACAAGCCGCTTTTTGGATGCTTCGTCATTTTCTTTTTTAAGGGCTTCGCGTTCAATTTTCAATTGGATTAAACGCCTATCCAATTTGTCCATGCTTTCTGGCTTTGAATCAATTTCCATACGGATTAAACTTCCTGCTTCATCAATCAGGTCAATTGCTTTATCTGGAAGTTGTCTATCGCTAATGTAGCGATGAGATAAAGTTGCCGCGGCAACTATTGCGGGATCAGTTATTTCAACGCCATGATGTACTTCATAGCGTTCTTTTAAACCACGAAGAATGGCTATAGTATCTTCGACGGTGGGTTCTTCAACCAACACTTTTTGGAAGCGTCGCTCTAACGCCGCATCTTTTTCAATGTATTGTCTGTACTCGTCAAGCGTTGTAGCGCCAATACAATGCAGTTCGCCGCGTGCCAGCGCAGGTTTTAGCATGTTACCAGCATCCATAGCGCCCTCGGCTTTTCCAGCCCTTACCATAGTATGAATTTCATCGATAAATAAAATGATTTGACCTTCTTGTTTTGCCAAATCATTAATAACTGCTTTTAAACGTTCTTCAAATTCACCGCGAAATTTTGCTCCAGCAATCAAAGCGCCCATATCCAATGACAGCAAACGTTTATTTTTTAATCCCTCAGGTACTTCACCATTGATAATTCTTTGTGCTAATCCTTCAACAATAGCTGTTTTACCGACACCTGGCTCGCCGATAAGCACCGGGTTATTTTTTGTTCTCCTTTGCAGAACCTGGATAGTGCGTCTGATTTCATCATCACGACCAATTACAGGATCCAGCTTACCTTGTTCCGCTCGCTCCGTCAGATCCAGAGTATATTTTTCCAATGCCTGACGTTGTTCTTCTGCATTGGCATCATTAACGGTTTCACCACCTCTTAAGTCGTCTATTGCTTTTTCTATTGATTTTAAATCAGCTCCGGCCTGTTTTAGTATTTTTGAAAGAGAGCCATCCTCACTCACCGCAGCAAGAATAAATAATTCGCTGGATATAAAATTATCTTTTCTTTGTTGTGATAATTTATCAGTCAAATTCAGGAGTCGATTCAGTGCGTTTGATAGATGGATATCACCGCCGGTTCCAGTGACTTTAGGAAGTTTTTCCAGAGCTTGATCCAATAAGGTTCTTAATAGGGCAATATTAACACCAGCTTTAGTCAGTAGTGGTCGGCAACTGCCGCCCTGTTGATCTAATAAAGCTTTCATAAGGTGTTCTGGTTCTATAAAACCGTTATCCCTGCCTAGTGCGAGGGATTGAGCATCGGCTATAGCCATTTGGAATTTTGAAGTTAGTTTGTCCATTCTCATCGCTTCACCTTATATATAGTTATTTAGGGTATTAATTCATCTCTTACTGCCGTAAAATGGGGTTAGATTTAAATATTTCAAGAGTGCAAAATGA
Organism: uncultured Coxiellaceae bacterium; assembly: GCA_964449125.1. Taxonomy (GTDB): domain Bacteria; phylum Pseudomonadota; class Gammaproteobacteria; order DSM-16500; family DSM-16500; genus Aquicella. The sequence goes on from CAYUYG010000281.1 coordinate 2,695, forward strand.
ATAATGATGTATCTTCTAATTCTAATCCGGATTCTCAAACTTTGCTTAATCAAATTGTTTTTGATTATATGAAAGAGAAAAAAAGGAAACGCAGATGGCGCTGGATATCACGCATTATTTTTTTGCTGATTATAGTTTTGATTGGTTATAAAATTTATACTTACAATAATGAGAGTACTGGTGGTACTACAAAAGCTCACGTAGGTCTAGTTGATTTAAATGGAGAAATTTTTGACTCTAAAAGTGCCAGTGCCGATAATTTTGCAAAGGGCATGCAAAGCGCTTATAAAAACAAAGGATTAAAAGCTTTAATTATTCGAATTAACAGCCCAGGTGGAAGTCCGGTACAAGCTGAGTATATGTACAATACCGTTGCGTATTATAAATCCAAGTACCCTGACATAAAAATATATTCAGTATGTGTT
>CAYUYG010000282.1:0-3110 GCA_964449125.1 uncultured Coxiellaceae bacterium
GGTTCAGTTTACGCTGAACTGGGAATGCACTTAGGATCGAAATAATGTTTCAATCCCGCAATGACTTCCGCTGCAACTCGCGCTTCTGGCATCGCTTTATGTGCCAACATTGGATTACCGACCACATCACCAATTGCGAAAATATTTGCAACATTGGTACGCATTTGTTTATCAGTGGTGATAAAACCACGCTCGTCTACTTTAACACCGGCTTTAGCCGCATCAATGGAATCACCATTTGGACGACGACCGACTGCACTTAAAATACGATCGAATCGCTCTGGTTGTGCTGGTGCATTTTCACCTTCAAACGTCACGTATAAACCATCTTTCTTTGCTTCAACTTTCGTGACTTTGGTTTTGAGATAAATATTTTTATAACGTTGTTTAATGCGTTTATAAAGCGGCGCGACGACATCACTGTCTGCACCCGGGATCAATTGATCCATTAATTCCACCACGCTAATTTCAGCACCTAAAGCATGATAAACCGTTGCCATTTCAAGACCGATAATACCACCGCCCAACACGAGCATTTTACCGCTGGCTTCTTTTAATTCTAATGCGCCCGTTGAATCAATAATGCGTGGATCATCCGGTAAAAAAGGTAATTTTACTGGCCGTGAACCAACTGCAATAATGGCTTGCTGAAATTCTATCGTGTCTTTTTTACCATCTTTATTGGTGACTTCTAAGGTATGATCGGAAGTAAACTTGCCAACGCCGGTCACAATTTCCACCTTGCGTTGTTTGGCGAGCATTTTTAAACCGCCAGTCAATTTGCTAACCACACCGTTTTTCCAATCCAATAATTTTTTAAGATCAATTTTGGGTTTACCAAACTGGATGCCGTGATCAGCCATATCAGCCGATTCATCAATCACCTTTGCCGCATGTAACAGCGCTTTGGATGGAATACAACCCACATTCAAACAAACACCACCAATAGTGTCATAGCGCTCAACCAATACCACTTTTTTACCCAAATCAGCCGCGCGAAACGCTGCGGTATAACCACCTGGACCACTACCTAAAACAACAACTTCAGTTTGTATACTCATTTTCTTTTCCTATAACAACAAATTGCGAATATCAGAAAGCATGTTAGTCAAGTGCATGATAAAACGTGCGCCATCAGCACCATCAATTACACGATGATCGTATGAAAGGGACAAAGGCAGCATCATACGCGGTACAAATCCACCGTCTTGATAAACGGGTTTATATGACGTCTTGGACACGCCTAAAATAGCCACTTCCGGAAAATTGATAATTGGCGTAAAAGCGGTACCACCGATACCACCTAAACTTGAAATTGAAAAACAACCGCCTTGCATATCAGCCGGTGTCAGTTGCTTGTTACGGGCTTTTTCACTCACCACCGCTAATTCTTTTGCCAGTTCCGTTAAGCCTTTCTTGTCAACATCACGAATGACCGGCACCACTAAACCGTCTGGTGTATCGACGGCAACACCGATATTAAAATATTGTTTCATCACCAGTGTTTCGCCATTCGCGTCAAGCGATGCATTAAAATGCGGGAAGGCTTTGAGCGAAGCGACCACCGCTTTCATGACAAACACGATCGGTGTTAATTTTATTTTTTGCTTTTCCAGTTCTGCTTTTTGTGACTGACGGAAATTATCCAATTCGGTGATATCAGCTTCGCCAAACTGCGTGACGTGTGGAATCATCATCCAATTACGCTGTAAATTTTTACCGGAAATTTTTTGAATACGGGACAAGGGCTGCATTTCCACCGGACCAAATTTGGTAAAATCAATGCTTGGGATCGCTGGCAAAGATAAAGATGTACCCCCACTTTGTATTTGCGTTAATTGCGTTTTGACATAAGTCTGAATATCTTCTTTGACAATGCGCTGCTTGGGACCACTGCCAGAAATGGCGGTTAAATTCACTCCCAACTCACGCGCGAGACGACGCACGCCCGGCCCTGCATGCACATCACTGGTTGACTGCACAGTGCCCGTCAATACCGGGGTTTCAGGCTCAGCTTGGACTTGCTCGGTTTTTTTGGGCTTTTCTGCCTTAGCAGTTTTGGTGGACTCAGATTTAGCAGGTTCAGATTTAACTGGCTCAGCTTTTGCAGGTTCTGGTGTTTTTTCTTGCGGCGCTGCCTTGGCATTGCTCGCTTCTTTCGCATCCAGGGTAATTAATACTTTGCCCGCTGCAACAGTATCACCCACTTTAACCTTTATTTCTTTCACAATGCCCGCTTCCATCGTCGGGACTTCCATCGTCGCTTTATCGGATTCCAGTGTAACAATAGGCGTATTCGCTTCTACTGTATCGCCTGGTTTAACTAATACTTCAATAACAGTGACATCGGAACCACCCACATCAGGGGTCGTAATTTCTTTAAATTGCGCCAATGTTACATCCTCCTAAATTATTTATAGGCTGGCACATGCTAAACTTGTGCTTACACCAAGAGGGAAAGGCCGTCTTGGATTAACCTATCACATAAGGTCAGCAAAAATCGCATCATGAAACTTACCCATAATCCCCTACCGTCGCCCATCTCGCAAGGGCATTTTAACACACCCCCTCCGGTAAAACGGAGAGGGTATAAACCAGAATGAATTAAACGGTGAGCGGGTTGGGTTTGCTAGGGTCAATACCGTATTTCTTGATGGCCGTTTTAACAATATTCGCCTCAATATCGCCGTTTTTCAGTAAGGCATACAGTGCAGCAATGACGACATAACGACGGTCGACTTCAAGAAAGTGTCGTAAGTTATCGCGGGTATCACTGCGGCCAAAACCATCCGTACCCAATGTAATATATGGACGATGAATATACGGCCTGATTAAATCGGCATAAGCTCGTACATAATCGGTTGCCGCAACCACAGGGCCTTTCTGATCTTGCAAACAGCGCTCAACATACGAAAGCGACGGTTTTTTATCGGGTGATAACATCCCCTCGCGTTCCAGCGCACTGCCTTCACGACGTAATTCTGCAAAACTGGTAACACTCCACACGTCAGCCGCAATATCAAAATCATTTTTCAGAATATCGGCTGCTGCGATCACTTCATTTAAAATCGCACCGCTACCTAATAGCTGAATAGAGTGTTTGCCTTTTC
>CAYUYG010000283.1:0-3109 GCA_964449125.1 uncultured Coxiellaceae bacterium
TGTTAAAAATTCGCCACAACGATACTTATAAAATTTACAGCGGCAATACTCACGCACACAGCACGGCACCTGGCTATGCTTTGTATACACTTTGGTTTATTCGTCATTTACCAGAATGTGCTTATCATGTTCCCGTTTTTTGCGAAGAACATGAATGGACACGACATGCCGCTGCAAATTTACGAACTTGGAAACGCAGCGAGGAACTACAATGAAAACTTATAAATTAACCGTCGCTCAAGCTTTATTGAAATTTTTAGCTCAGCAATACATTGTTGTGGACGAGCAAGAGTATAAATTTGTCGAGGGCATCTGGGGCATCTTTGGCCATGGCAATGTCACGGGTATGGGGGAAGCGCTTGAATATGATGCATACGGGCTGACTTATTATCAGGGCCATAATGAACAGGGTATGGCGAATACAGCGATTGCTTTTGCCAAGCAAAAAAATCGTTTAGGTATTTTTGCCTGTACCTCATCCATTGGTCCTGGTGCGACCAATATGGTGACAGCGGCAGCGACGGCCACCACTAATCGTATTCCATTATTACTTTTACCAGGCGATATTTTTAGTTGCCGACAACCTGATCCTGTTCTGCAACAATTAGAAAATAGCCAAGATTATAATATTTCAGTGAATGATTGTTTTAAGCCCGTCAGTAAATATTGGGATCGCATCACACGCCCAGAACAATTGATAACGGCTTGTTTAAATGCTATGCGTGTACTCACTGATCCCGCGGAAACCGGTGCTGTAACGCTTTGTTTACCGCAAGACGTGCAAGCAGAAAGTCATGATTACCCGGAAAGTTTTTTTAAAAAACGATTATGGCATGTCGATCGTAAATTGGTTCCACAACGTGCAATTCAAGCAGCCGCACAATTAATACGTCAAGCAAAACAGCCTTTGCTCATTGCCGGTGGCGGTGTGCATTATTCACTGGCAACCGAAACACTGGCGAATTTTGCTGAAAAACACGGCCTACCCGTCGCGGAAACCCAGGCAGGAAAAAGTGCGTTACCATGGCGCCATGCTTGCAATATTGGTGGCATTGGAGTGACGGGAAGTGAAGCAGCCAATAGTTTAGCCGCTGAAACAGATTTAATTATTGCCGTGGGCTCGCGTTTGCAAGATTTCACGACAGCCTCCAAATGGGCCTTTAAAAATCCAGACGTGAAACTAGTGCATATTAACGTCAATCTGTTTGATGCATTAAAAATGGATGGTATTGCTTTGCAGGGTGATGCCAGGTGTGGAATGGAACAATTATCTGCTGTCTTAGGCGATTATCAAACTACTTCGAGTTACCGTGACAAGATAATGGCATTAAAAACTGCTTGGGAACAAGAAATGACGCGTGTTGTCGCCGCTCCAGCAGAACCGGTAGTGGGATTGCATCAAACGCATGTCTTGGGAATGTTGAATGAATTTGTTACCGAACAAGATGTAATTGTCGGTGCAGCAGGCAGTTTACCGGGTGATTTACATCGTCTGTGGCGCTCGAAAAAAGCTAAAGATTATCATCTGGAATACGCTTATTCCTGCATGGGCTATGAAGTGGCCGGGGGATTAGGTGTGCGTTTTGCCAAAGGTAATGTAGAAGGCGAAGTCTATGTTCTGGTCGGTGATGGCAGTTATCTTATGCTGCATTCTGAATTGTTCACGAGTGTGCAGGAAAAGAAAAAAATAACGGTCATTATTTTTGATAATCACGGTTATCAATGCATTCGAAATTTACAGATGTCCCAAGGCAGTAATAGTTTCGGTAATGAATTTCGTTATCGTAATGAACAGACTGGGAAGCTGGATGGCGAATATGCTCGTATTGATTTTTGCCGTTATGCTCAAGCCTTGGGTGCCCAAGCTTTTTATGCGGATTCCGACTTGAGTTTGCATGAAGCTTTGCAACAAGCCAAATTACAAACCCAAACATCGGTGATTGTTGTTCCAGTGCTTGCTAATACCATGAGTTCAGGTTACCAAACTTGGTGGCGCGTCGGGGTTGCAGACGTTTCACAATCCCAGCAAGTGAGCAAAGCGCATGCGGTCATGCAAGAAGAAATTGCATTAGCGAAACTTTATTAAGCAGGTATAACAATGACTATAAATTTGGGTATAGCTCCCATTAACTGGTGTAATGATGATGATCCAAGTCTCGGCAAAGACATCAGCTTTGAGCAATGTATAGATGAAATGGCACAAGCAGGATTTGTGGGTACGGAAATTGGTAATAAATACCCACGCGATCCTGTCGTGTTAAAAGCAGCCTTGGCTGCACGTGGTTTGCAAGTTATAAGCGCTTGGTTTAGTAGTTATTTTACTGAGCCAGATAAGTATCAAACCACGTTATCAGACTTTCTCGCGCACATGAGTTTTCTACGCGCGTTAGGTGCAAAATATATCAATATCTGTGAATGCGGACATGCCATTCAACAAACTTCGCATGCGGTATTAGGTGAACATAAACCCGTTTTTACAGCCATCCAGTGGGAAGCTCTCATTAAAGGCTTGCATCATATTGGTCGTCTTGCTCATGATTTTGGCATGACACTTGTTTATCATTATCACGCTGGAACCGGTGTTTTTACGCGTGAAGAAATCGATTTTTTAATGCGACATACTAGCCCTACTTTACTCTCATTATTACTCGATACAGGTCATGCACAATTTGCTGGCATTGATTCAGTTGATCTCATTGAGCAATATGGCGGACGCATCCAGTACGTGCATTTTAAGGACATACGTCAGCCAGTCTGGCAACGAATGAAAGCAGAACAATGGCCTTTCATGGACGCTGTAAAAAAAGGCGTGTTTACCGTGCCGGGTGATGGGGATATTAATTTTGCCAGGATTATTGCGGCACTCAAAAAACAACATTATACGGGTTGGATACTGGTTGAAGCAGAGCAAGACCCGCAGCTTGCACCACCTTTGGCATACGCTAAAAAAGCGTATGCCTATCTTGATAAATTATTACAACCTGTGATTTTAAAAGAGGAAGTAGCATGTTAAAAAAATATCGCACTGCATTTATAGGCAGTGATATGAACGAAGTCAAAAAACTACAGCGTCATATTAAGAATATGGACATTGCGATGGTGATTGACG
>CAYUYG010000284.1:0-3109 GCA_964449125.1 uncultured Coxiellaceae bacterium
TAAACGTGTGCTGAATTTTCAAAATTAGTTAACAACTACCCGCATTATGATTTCAATTATCGTTTGCATGGCGTCCTCCAGCATATGCGTAAAAGAGAAAATTCCTATACATTTCATCTTGATTGGCAAGGAGAAAGAGAGGCAACTCCACGTCTAAAAATAAAATGCACGTTTAATAATGCCTTCCATCCTGCCGCTGAAGGAGTTTCACCTTTTTCCTGGGTAATGCCACAAGCTACCTTGCTTAATTTTCCTCACTACGCTGATTATGATATAAGCTCAAATCAGGGCTATTACAAAATCGAGGTGTTTGAAGGTATTATTCATCAACATAACATCATAAACATGTGGACTACTTCAGATGGTCAATTGGGTGAGTTGCGTGATGTTGCAAAAGGCAGTCCGGCCATGCCTGGAAATGAGGTGTTAAATGTATTTAAGTATCTAATGCTGTTACTCCGAATTAGCCAACTTTTTATTTTTGATGAATCATCAATCGGCGAAGCGAAAATTCCTTTGCGACTCTTCTTGCCTTTTTTGATCGAAGGTAAAACTTGGTATGAAGGAAAATTGGATGGCCTTGAATTGTTTGAGTGTGAAGATTTTGTTACTCACGGGGCTATCGTTACGCAAAATAAGCAAAAGCGTGCGCAAGCCTTGTCTGATTTAAGACGGCTTCCATTAAATCAATTGTATGTTACGTTCAATTCTGAAGATCAGCAAGCATTGCTGAATTTATGCAAACAGCATTTACCAGAAAAACTGTTGCGTACTCGTCGGTCACCACGTTTGCAAAAACTTGCATCTATTTACGAAAGTAATAGTTTTTTTACTGGAAATGCTGTGCTACAGGAACTGGTGGCTGCGGTTTACGGTGACTCACGCAAGCAGCGTACTGTCACTGACAGTTTAAAAATTTTAAATACATTGCTTAGCAGAGGGCTGGGTCATGTTTCGGTGACGGATGACTTAGAGACAAGGATATCGCAAACTTGGGTTGCGGGCAGAGTTGAGCAATTACTAACTGGCAGCAATTTTTGGATGCGAACAGAAGCGTTTGCCGGGCATGAAAGATTGCCTGATTGTAGACCCGCAACGATGACCATGAAAAAATAATCAATCTTCTTGCAGGGGTTTGGGTATGATTTTAATTTTAGTGATGCGTGAACCCCTGGTTTTTTGAATAATGGCCTTAAAATCTATAAAATGGATGCGCTCACCTTCGCTGGGGAGCCTCCCTAATTTATTTAGAATAAGCGCGGTCAGTGTTTCAGGTGCGGGTTGATATTCACTGAGATCAATATCTCGATCAAGAGCGCGTTCCAATGAGGAAATCGGGCAATCACCTTTCATGGATAAACTGCCATCCGGGTTGATTACCCAATCATCTTGGGTGCGATGAAATTCATCTTTGATGCGACCAATGAGAACATGTAATAAATTATCTAACGTGACAAATCCCAGTAATTTTTCACTTTTATAAACAAGTGCGAAATGCGACGTACCTTCACGAAATTTCCGCAGCAAATCGAGCGCCAGCAAGCGCTGGGAAACCTTTAAAACGGGGCGCAAGAGTGAAGCAAGATCGATTTTTTTGTCTGCGGCATAGAGGGCTGAAAATAAATCTTTTACGTGCACGATGCCAATGATGATGCCATCTTGTTTATCGTAAACAGGATAACGGCTATAACGATTTTCAGCAGCGATCTGAAAGGCTTCTTCTATGGATTGATCAAGGTACAAAACGACCATTTCTTCTTGGGGTCGCATGACTTCAGTGGCTTTTAAATCAGCAAAATCTAACGTGTGCTCAAGAATTTCTGCTTCGTCTTTGGTTAATTCTCCATGCAAATGACTCGTACTTAAAATTAATTTTAATTCGTCCGTTGAATAAAAATGCTCACGGCGATGCGTTCTATCTAATCTGGTTGCGCGCAGGAGAAAATTGGAGCAGGCATTTAATAACCAAATTGCGGGATACATCAGCCAATAAAACATATAAAGCGGGACAGCTGTCCAGATAGAAACCTTTTCGGATTGGCGAATAGCGAGGGATTTTGGCATCAGTTCACCCACCACAATATGCAGGAATGAAATGAAGCTGAAAGCGAAAACAAACGCGATAAATCGGGTTAATTCAGGCGAGCTCAGTTGGAAATAGTCAAAAACAGGTTCCAGTAAATGCGCAAAGGCCGGTTCGCCCACCCAACCTAAACCCAGTGAAGCGAGCGTGATACCTAATTGACACGCAGATAAGTAAGCATCAAGGTGTTGATGAACGTTTGCCAGTAAGCGGCCACGCAAACCATATTTTTTCTTGATTGCGGCGACGCGGGTTTGCCTCAATTTTACCATGCCGAATTCAGCAGCAACAAAAAAAGCATTCATTAAGATTAAGGCGACTGAGATGAGAATATAAACAAAATTCATTGGTGGTGATTATCCGCAGCTTGGATGCAAGCTTCTATCTTATGGGGAAGATTCCTACTTGTCATCTTTGAATAAGCTTGTCAGGCAAGGTGAGCGAATCTTTGAGGTTCCGACCCAAGTTTATCTTGGGCCGGAATGACAATTTTAGAGTGTAAATGAAACTCAAGGTATCGTTCCCGTTTTCGTGAGAACAACAGCCAGTTGGGCATGGTTACCCATGCACTGTCCATTTACCTTGAGTATCAGCACTATAATTAAGCCATACATTGGTCAGCGCTGAACTCGAAGCGGAATCTTTGATCATCGTCATCTGCAAGCCATTGACGGGTGTACTGAAGTGCCAATTTTTACCCGCAAACATTTGACAGATATTCTCACCATCTTTCCAGGCACCGCCGTGATTGACAACAGTGAGGTTGGGCTTGCCTTCTTCACGACAGACAAAGCCTGACATGACTTGCTCGCACGCTGCATTTTGCATGCCAGCCCCGGCTTGATAAAACGCGCACTGTCCTTTGTCTTTTTGTTGGTAATTACGGCTCCAGCTCCAGACCGCAGCAGGTAAACGATTATCATTTGTCGTCAATAAATCCATTGTTGGTATATTGATGCCGCAGTGCATGAGTTCACGCATGTCCTTCACTTCAAGTTTTTTCAGCGATTCCACAGAGGTGGATAA
>CAYUYG010000285.1:0-3108 GCA_964449125.1 uncultured Coxiellaceae bacterium
AAATGACGCGCGCGGGTTCAAAACCATGCGCCGCCGACTTCTGGAACCATTGCATAGCAAGTGAACGATCTGGCGCGGTGCCAAGCCCGTGTAAGTACATCAAGCCCAAACTATATTGCGCACTGGCCAAGTTTTGATTAGCGGCTTTTTGATACCAGCCCAATGCTTTTGTATAATCACGCGCCGTGCCTTTGCCAGCTGCGTACATATATGCGACTTCATTTTGTGCAAATGGGTCGCCATCATTAGCTGCCTGATTAAAATAAGAAAATGCCTTGGCATTATCTTGTGCCACGCCGCGGCCAAGCAAATACCGCATGCCAATATCCGTTTTACTCAGTGATTCACTCGACGCTGGCAATTCATTACCATACCTGCCAGTTGAACAGCCTGTGAATAACACACATAATCCCACCAATAACATTAGCTTTTTAACGGACATAAGCTGGCCTTCTTCATGATAATCAGGAGCCATTATAATGAAAGCCATAAAAAAGAAGAACTCATTAATGAGGATTTTTAAGTGACACACTATACCCCGCTGCTGACTGACTTTTATCAACTCACCATGGCTTATGGCTATTTTCAGCTTGGCATGCATGAACAGGAATCGGCGTTCCATTTACTGTTTCGCAAAAACCCCTTCAAGGGCAATTACGCCCTCAGTTGCGGCTTGGCAAACGTCGTTGATTTTCTGTCGAACTGGCATTTTCCAGAAGATGATTTGGCTTATTTAGCCACACTAACAAATACGATTGGGGAACCTTTATTTAGTACCGCGTTTCTTGATTACCTCAAACAGTTGACGTTTCAATGCGATGTGGATGCCGTGCCGGAAGGAACCATTGTGTTTCCACATGCTCCGCTCGTGCGTATTCAAGGCCCCTTGTTGCAATGCCAATTATTGGAAACACCGCTGCTCAATATGATCAATTTTCAAACGCTGGTTGCGACGAAAGCTTCACGTGTTTGTCGTGCCGCAAAAAGCGATCCCGTTATCGAATTTGGTATGCGTCGAGCGCAAGGTCCGGATGGAGCCATTTCCGCCAGTCGCGCCGCGTATGTCGGCGGCTGCGTGGCTACGTCTAATACACTGGCTGGAAAATTATATGATATTCCAGTACGCGGAACACACGCACATAGCTGGGTTACTGCTTTTCCCACGGAAAAAGAAGCCTTTCAAGCTTATGTGAGCGTCATGCCGCATAATTGTGTATTGTTAGTGGATACTTACAACACATTAGCAGGCGTGGCACATGCCATTGAAGTGGGCAAGGAGTTGCGCGAGCAAGGTGCAGATTTAATCGCTATCCGCCTTGATTCTGGTGACATGGCAGATTTAAGTATCAAAGCACGCAAACTTTTAGATGCAGCGGGTTTTGAAAATACGGGCATTCTCTCGAGCAATTCGTTAGATGAATACGTGATCAGCGATTTCAAAAAGAAGGGTGCAAAAATTTCGTCTTGGGGAGTCGGCACTAATCTTGCGACTGCTTATGATCAACCTGCGCTGGATGGGGTTTACAAATTGGGTGCGCTGCAAGCGGCAAATGGTGAGTGGTTATATAAACTAAAATTATCCGAGCAAGCGATTAAAATTTCCAATCCTGGACGTCATCAGGTACGGCGCTTTTTCAGTAATGAGCAATATCTTATGGATGTTATTTATGATTTATCACTTGGCATAGAAGAAGCCCCCAATGTCGTCTTGCTAGAACCTTCCATGCAAAAAACTCGTCTTGATGATTATGATGCGTTTGTCGATTTGCTTATCCCCATTTTCCGACGTGGTCAATTCGTAGCCGCAAAAGAAAGTATTCACGATATTCGTCAGCGGGGAATAACCGAGGCTCAATATTTCTATAAGGCCTATGCCGAACGAGAGTATGCCGTAGCCCTTGAAAAACAATTATTTGATTTAAAACAAAAATTAATTCAGGATTTACGCTAGATTGTTATTTGCGCTAAAATGCCGTAAATTGTGCAAATTAAAATCAAACGAGGTGGGGCATGAACCTATTAAAATTAACCATCGTTAGCTTACTCATCAGTATTGCACCGGCAAGCTTTGCGGCAACATCGATCGAAAAAATTATTGTTTTCGGCGACAGCTTGTCTGATAACGGCAATCTCTACGCGCTTACTTCCAAGCTGAACGCTGTTACATCCTGGGTTCCTGTATTGCCAAAAAATCCGCCGTACTATAAAGGTCGCTTTAGCAATGGTCCTGTCTGGATTGAATATGTTGCGCAAGTTTTAAATGTACCCCTGGTAGATTATGCCTACGGTGGTGCATTGGCAGAAAACCTGAGCTCATCAGGACAAATCATTCCATTCGGTCTGGGTACGCAAGTTGATTTCTTTTTAACAGGACACGTCAGTGATACCCATACCAGCAAATATTTATACGTCATTTGGGCAGGCGGTAATGATTACTTGCACGGCAAAACCGAAGACGTGGAAGGCACCACGACCAATACGGTCAATACTATTCGCGATCAAATTGAATGGTTAACATATTACGGCGCGAAGAATTTCTTGATTGTGAATTTGCCTGATCTTGGCACGACACCGGAAGCTGCAGAAAATGGCTTAGCGGGCATCACTAAAGTCCGCGCATTATCTGAAATGCATAATCGTAAATTAGCTGCCATGATTACTGCAGAGCAAGCCAAATATCCTGATGTAAAAATTATTGGCTTCGATATCAACCAATTTTACGGTGATGTGATTGCTCACCCAGAAAATTATCATATTAAAAATCTCACTACTGCTTGTTATGGTGGCGGTTATACAGCACGTGCGTTAGCACTGAATCGTAATAACACTGAATTACAAGCTGCACAAAAAGCTCATATTAATATTGCCAATAACCCTTCGTTAATGGCTGCTTACTCGACAGCGAAATTAGCAGAATCAGGACAAATGCCTTGCGCAAATCCTGATGAATATTTTTACTGGGACCATGTACATCCAAGCCGCGTTATTCATCAAGCGTTTTCAAATGCGGTGGTCAGTACGTCGAGAGAAAATGGAGTAGGGTAAGACCGCTCTTTTTTTGTTTCAAGAAGACATCAAAAGCTTTTAAACCCCATCTGTCACTGCATG